>JAJSAJ010000102.1 GCA_024274855.1 Planctomycetota bacterium
AACGGAAGTAGGGTGCCCTCTTTTCGAACCCAGGCCCAACGGACCACGCGTCGATCTGCGTCACCCGCTATACTACTAACATCAAACATCGTAAAGTTTTTGACAAAGTTGAGCGACCAACGGGAGCGGGCCAATTGGAACCGAGCGGTAGCTCGAAGGGGGTTGGCGGCCCTGCCGCCCTGTGATGCGGTGCAAGCGTCTTTTGCCCACTCGCGAAAACGGAAGGTCCCAGGCATGGCGGCCCACAAATGGATCTTGATTGACGGATACAACTTGCTGAATGCCAGTGGCGTTTTTGGCACGGGAGGCCGTACGTCGTTGGAGAGTTCGCGTGAAGCGTTATTGGATTGGCTTGGTGAAATACTCACCCGCGTTCAGCGCCGACGTACGACGATCGTTTTCGATGCCCGGCATGCGCCACCCGGTTTGCCAAGCACGGGCGTGAAACATGATCTGCAAATCCGTTTCGCGCCGCGTGAGTGCGAAGCGGATGATGTCATTGAGCAGATGATTCTGGAGCACTCGGTGCCGCGCAGCTTGGTGGTTGTCTCGAGTGATCATCGAATCCACCGGGCGGCCAAGCGACGGCGAGCCACGCCAATGGATAGCGATCAGTGGCTCGCCGAGGTCCGACGGCATGCGAAAAAGAGATCGAAACACCCGCATGCGGCAGCCGATGATGCAGTTGAGCTCTCGGGCGATGAGCTGCAGGCCTGGCTCGATGAATTCGCCGAAGAGTAGGGCGGGCGGCGACAACCCAATGTGAGTTGTCGCAGGCCGGCGGGGACTCGCCCCAAGACCAGCGGGATATTCTCCCTTGAAAACGTGCCGAATTGGCCTTGGTGCCTGTCCCCGTTGACAACGTCTCGCACTCCACCGTTCACTTCTCCCACAGACATCGAAGAAATACAAGATCCGACCCTTGTTGGCACGTTCGGGCGCACGCATCCCGGGTTTCTCACACGGGCATTTTTTGGTAGCATACCGCCGTTGTTTAAGTGCCTTGTTGTTACGTTGGCAAGTTCGCCACCGTCGGGGGACTGGCTCCAAGGCCGGTACAATATTTTCCGCTGACATCGTGGCGGTATTGGCCTGGGGTGGTCAAAACGAAAACCACTATATCTAGTAGTGATCATCTTGTGCATGCACAAGATATTATCCACGGCGGGCACGAAACAGCTCGAAAGTCGCGATTGGCAAAATAGGTAAAACCATAAGTTGTTAATGTGTAACGGTTTAAGAAATTGACCAGGCCAGTATTGGCCTGGGTGGCTGTCCCCGTTTGCACTGCACCCTAGGCAGCTGCAAGTCATTGCAATAAAATAGTTTACAACATGATCTGGAGAGGTGGCTGAGTGGTCGAAAGCGCGGGTTTGCTAAATCCGTGACCGGGTAACTGGTCCGCAGGTTCGAATCCTGTCCTCTCCGCTGAAGAGCCATTTGCGAGATTATCGCAAGTGGCTTTATTTATTGATCTTACGGCATTCTTCCTGTCCCGTATCGGCTGTCCCAATGTCCCATTAATCCAGAAATATCTTATTATTCGGGGGGGCGTGTCTTATGAGGGATTGTCAAATGTCCGATAAGCCTTCGAGTTCACTTATCGGACATTCGAGTCAGTTGATTGGCTCGATTAGTTGCGGCAGGCGAAGAGACGGGAGCGAAGACCGCTACGTGCCACCGTTCATGGTCACTCCATTGGAAAGACTGGGGGATCGATTCCCAACGTCTCGGCCAGATCGTTGGCGATTCTCTTCGCCATCGCCAGCATGCCACCGAACTCTCTCTCGATGACCAGCCCCATCCAACGTTCTTGGCGTTTGGTCGAGGCCACACCGTCGAAGAAAAAATCTGCATCGAACTCGGCTTCGGTCAGTGGCAAGGTGCGAAGATCCCTCTTGACGAAGGCGGACTTGCCGAGCTTGAATTTGTCACACCATTCCCTCATGGCCTGTCACTTCCGCTTCCGTCGATTCGCCCTATTCTCTGGCAACCGGCCCAATTCGATTTCTGACTCGTCACCTCGGTGGAAGTAGAACATGCCAGTGAGCGCTTCGCCGTCCAACGTCATCCAGCCACGACCGGTACAAGGCGTCCCGTCTGCACCGTCACCGCCCTCGAACGAGAACTCGACGGCAGGCTTGTCGCCCCGCTCGGTCACTCGGTAGTCCACGGCACCTTGGACGTAACCGAATTGAAGCGAACCCAGATTGTAGGCCCCGAACTCGATATAGCCGGGCACTTCCTCATCGATATAGTCCTTGTCCCACATGCTCATCGAATCGATGGACCACCGGCCCAAGGCCCAGTTCTTTGACTTGGCTTTTCCCATTGTCTATCTCTCTCGTCGTGATTTCTAACTGGACTCAGCCTAGTCTGCCGGAATGTACGGGATCAATCCTTTCCGAAAGGCCACTTCCTGGATCTCCCGAGGAGCACTGCGAATGTCGATCAGAAACCCGTTGACCTCCAACATCCACACCATCGGATTGTCGTCGATCTCACTGGGGAGTGTCCACTTGGGATCGAACTGACGAATCCGGAACATCGTCCGAATCGTTTTCAACTTGGCTGCCCCAGTGCTTTCCGCTATGCCGAACGCTTCGTCGATGGAATAGAGTTTCAAGTGCGGGTTCTGGCTTGGATCGTGGAGAAAGTTGACCCACCCGATGGTTCGCACGATCCCACTGGCCCAGGTCTCCAGCCGTCCTCGAAGTAACGGCGACGGACGCTTCCTGGCCAAGGCTGTCGCCAGCTTGCGGCACAATTGGGCGTACTCTTCGTTGAGGAATTCCCCGCAGAAGGCATCTGTCATTTGGGTCAGTGCCTCGGCAACCGCTTTGGCCTCGCCGGATGCAGATCGGCCACGAACTACCGCCTTCGTCTTCCGTGGCCGCCGTTTGGATTTCTTTGGCGGTTTGGCTGCTGGGCCCATGTCGTCTCCGAGCGAAGTGATGATGCCGAACGCCCCCTTGGCCTGCTTGTACTCTTCGTTGAGCGTTCTCTTGATGCCGCCGCCGAAGATGATGTTGTAGCCGGAGACCAGACCGTCGTAGATGATTCTTCCCTCGAAGGGCAAAAGGACCGTCGTGACCAACCTGGGCACGGACGGGCCGATGACTTCCTCCAGCGGATCGGCCAGGCCGAGAACGCCATAGGCTTTATTCGGCGAACCTCCGCTGGTCAGGAAAACGGTGTACTTCTTCAGATAGCGGAAGACGTAGAACGTACCGACGACGGCATGTTTCCACGAGCCGACGATCTCCAAGTCGTCAGCCTTCAGGTTCGCCGGGTTGTCTCGCACGAACTCGTCGATCAGTTCTCGGTGGGCGAAAAGAGCGTCCCGAATGGCGACCCTGGCCTCGGGCGGCGTGGAGGTGTACTCCCGAGAATCCGAAAACTGCTCCGAGGAGACCTTCAGCCTCCAGTTCACGAACGACAGGAGCGCCGCATACAGGTCGTAGAACAGGTTTCCTTCGTCGAATGTCAGGTTCATGGTGATCAACTCTTCGCTAAATGTGACGCAATCCGTCAAGTTCCTTCGTCAACTCGGCCCGTTGCCGTTCAATCGCTTTCAAGCGAGTCTTGATTTTCCTAGCCGTTCACGCCGCTGGGGTCTGACGCAATTTTCGGCGGAGAAAGCGTTCATTTACGCAAGCGCATTTTGTCGCTGAAAATGGGTCTGCCCCCTCGGAAGCGAACCGGCGGCCTACATTCCGTGAACGGTTACTGATTTTCCTAGCTGCCTTGTTGAGGTCGGTTAACTCCCTCTGGAGCTTCTTCTTATGCAGGTGATCCTCCCCGCTCTTCTCCTTGACTAGGGATTCGCCGTCGTGTCGCAGCAGCCGAAACCATGGGGTGCCGTGCATGTTGCTTTCTCTAAACGGCAACTTGTCCGCCCGGATGACTGCAACGACTTCCTGCTGAGTCAAACCGAACTCCTGCCGAGCAGACTTATCGCTCAGAGTGGCTTCCTTGCGTGACCAAATAGACTCCATATTTCCCCCGCAATTCTCTGGTCGTCCGCACCAGACATTGCATTTCCTATCGACGGGCATCAAATGCCAGTATTGACTCTGCTGACGGATATCATGTGAACGGTAACGCTCATTTGAGGCAAACACAGAATGACAAATTTCATCTACGTAATCAAGCCGTACAAATGGAACGGAATGTGGGTCTGCGACGATGAACGTGTCGGCTTGATCAAAGAGCCGTTCGTTGTTGGTGCCGACACCATGA
>JAJSAJ010001022.1 GCA_024274855.1 Planctomycetota bacterium
GCCTTGGTATGGAGTTTGAACTGGCGAGCGTAATGGCCATTTTGCGTGTAGATTGATGCGCCGTTACCGTACTGGTGGTCGTTGATGATTCCAATCGCCTCGTCGAGCGAGTCGGCTTTGAGGATCACCACCACGGGGCCGAACACCTCAGTCTGATGGATCTTCATGCCCGGCTTCACATTGGTGAAGACGGTTGGGCCGACGAAGTGCCCCTGTTCACGGCCGACGACCTTGAGACCGCGGCCATCAAGGGCCAACCTTGCTCCTTCCTCAATGCCGGTTTGAATCATGTCATGTATGAACTGTTTCGACTTGGCCGAGATAACTGGGCCCATAACCATTGGCTCGTCGGCAACGGACTCGTCAAGCGGATCGGCGGTGATCACATTTCGCGAGGCCTCAACGAAAGCCTCGATTACCTCGTCGTGGGTTTTGTTGCCCACGCAGACGATCGCCGACGACGCCATGCATCGCTGGCCAGCACACCCATAACAGGACGTGACCATATTGCGGATCATCGGCGTCAGTTTGGCATCGGGCATGACAACGAGATGATTCTTGGCGCGTCCCAACGCCTGGCAACGTTTGTTGCTTTCGGCGCATCCCACGGCAATTGTCCGGCAGACGCGTGACGTGCCGACAAACGAGATGCCTTGAACGTGTGGATTCTTCACAAGCTGCTCGGCTGCAACGCGGTCACCGTGAACGATATTGAACACGCCGGGCGGAAACTCGCACGCATCAATCAATTCCGCCACGCGCTGCATGCTGAGCGGAGGTTGTTCGGAAGGCTTGACTACGTAGGTGTTTCCAGTCGCCAGCGCATATGGAAAAAACCAGAAGGGAACCATCAGCGGAAAGTTGAACGGAGCGATCATGCCGAAGACGCCGGCCGGCAGGCGAATGACCTCGCCGTCGATGGCAACGGCACCACCGATCAGCTTGTCACCCTGGCTGAGAACCGGCATACCGCATGCGACTTCGAGGTTCTCCACGGCTCTTTTCACTTCGGCCCTAGCGTCGGGTAGCGACTTGCCGTTTTCTTCAGTGACCAAGCGAGTGAGGGCTTCCAACTCGCTGCGCATTTGCTGTGCCAGCTTAGAAAGCAGTTCGGTGCGCCGGGCAACAGGTGTGATGCTCCATGCGGGAAAGGCCGCTTCGGCGGCCGCAATAGCCTGATCAACCTCATCGGGTGTGGAGAGTGGTACACGTTCAATCGTCTCCGTGGTGACTGGGTTCTCCACGCCGAGTATACGGCCCGCGCCGCCGTCGACCCATTGTCCATCAATGTAATTTTGCATGTTGCGTAAGCTCGCTGTGAAAATCGATTGCGGTCGGTGGGTTACCACACGACCATCGTCTCTTCGAACATGGTAGCCAGTTCATTTTACCAGCCGGTTGCTGCGGCAACGTCGGCACACAGTGCCGTGGCAAACGGTGCCTGGACCATGGCGATAATACCGCTATTCGCATGCCCGTCGCGCACTCACATCACCTGGTTCCATACGAACTGCGTGGGTGGCGCCAGAGCCGAAACGCACGCCGGATAGCGCCATCTCAAATGCCGCGTATCTTCTCGCGCCGACATCGCACACGACACTTGTGGGAAAACTAGCTGAAGGTATTGTCATTTATCTTCGGTTCGATCGCAATGACCGCACGGCAACTCCTTCAGGTCACCGGGGGGGGGCGATTTGTGTGGCTGGGGAACATCAGCATCTTCGACACTTACAACGCGAACCGGTAGTGGAGCGTTCAAGGGGTTGAGTCGCTTGTTGTGTTGAACTATAAACGTGGTGCGACGTGCCGCCCATTTTCGGTCGTAAGACCGGATACTGGTGTCGGCCCCGAGTTTCCCACGGCCGAATATCCCCATCAGTAGCCGCCGAAGAGAGGGCCGCCATGAAACGGACCACGAAGTGGACGATTCGAAGCAAGGGCTCTAGTGGGAGTGCAACTCATGGGTAAATGGGCAGATCGTTCTGCGGGCGACCTAAGACGGTGGCAATACCGGATCTTTGCGACGGTTTGGATTACCTACTTCGCGTACTACCTCTGCCGCTTCAACCTGTCCATCGTCAAGGGTACGTTGATCAAAGGGTATACGTGGAGCGAGATTGAAGTCGGCTGGGCCTTCACCACGCTGGCCTTGGCATACGCGTTGGGGCAGATGATCAATGGTCAGCTTGCCGACCGTTTTGGCGGTCGGCGGATTGCCACCCTTGGCGTCGCGGGCTCGGTGGTCATGAACTTGGCCGTGTTCGTTCTGCTGATGGTGGCCCCGCCCGGCATTGGCCATTCCCGGCTCGTGTTTTGGCTGTTCATTTCCTTCTGGGGCGTGAACGGACTGTTTCAATCCATGGGCTGGTCGTCGATGGTTCGCATTATGGCCCATTGGTACCCGACGCGTATTCGGGGCAAGGTGATGGGAGCGATGGGAACCTGTTACCTGCTCGGAAACGCTTTTACGTGGCTCGTTTGTCTCATTCTCATAAGTCACTTTGGGCAACAACTGGGCCTCGATTGGCGGAGTGTGTTCCTCGTGCCCGCGGTGATTTTTGCGTTGGTCGGAGTGTTTTTCTTCGTCATGATCCGCAACCGTCCGGAGGACGTGGGGTTGCCGGCTGTCGATATCGATCGGGAGCCTCACGGGAACACGGCCGGCGAGGTCGCCCCACGGATCTTCGACAACTTTATTCTGACCGTGAGGAATCCCCATTTGTGGATCATTGCCGGGACTTTCTTCCTTCTGGATCTGACTCGCTACGGGTTTGTCAATTGGCTGCCGGGCTACCTGACTGAAGCGGCAAGTGTAGGGCAGGATGCAGAATGGCTGAAGACGTTAAAGATGATCGTGAAGGTGTGCGTTCTTCCGCTTGGCGGCGTTCCCGGCGTACTGTTGGCCGGTTGGGTCACTGACAAGTTCTTCGGTGGTCGGCGGGCACCGGTTATCGTAATCATGTTGCTCATGTTAGGAGTTCTGTCCATCTGTTTTCCATTTATTCCCGCCGATAATACTTGGCTTCTGGTGGCCGTTATCGCGATGGTTGGCTTTTTCACTTACGGCCCGCACATCTTGATGGTTGGCCATGCGGCGCAGGATTTCGGCAAGAAGTCGGGGGCAGGCGGCGCGGCCGGGTTCATTGACGCCTGGGGCTACGTCGGCGTCGCAGTGGCCGGCGTTGGCGCCGGCGCTTTGATCGGATGGTACGGTGACGACCCTGTGAGTAAACAGCACGGTTACGAGTTGACCTTTGTTGTGTTCGGATTCGCCGCCATACTTGGTGGTCTGTTGACCAGCTTGATTTGGAAGGTAGGTCCGGACACTGACGACGTCGATGCCACAAACTAGCGGGTACGTATCCATGGATGCACGCCAACGAGTCGCACTGGCACTGGACCACAAAGAGCCCGACCGAGTTCCGATCGACTATTGGGCCACGGACAGCGTGAACGCCAGGCTTATGCAGTATTTCGGCTTCTCCACGCAGGAGGAGGTGCTGACGCATTTTGACGTCGATTTCCGCTATATCGACGGGCCTAAATACATCGGGCCGGAGCCGATAGTACGTGAAGACGGTTGCGCCGAGGATCATTGGGGTGTGCCCCGAGTCCGCGTGGAAGTGGGATCGGGCTCGAAGACCAGCGTTTACCGAGAGGTGATCGATTTTCCGCTTAAGCAAGCCGAATCGGTCGATCAGATCCGCGGCTATTCCAAGTGGCCGGATCCCAACTGGTTCGATTACAGTTGTGTTGCCGGTCAGGTGGCCGATGCCCGCCGAACGGGCAAGGTCGTGGTCTTTATGGGCGATCGGATGAACCGTTGCGCACAGCTCAAGCCCGCCATGTACGTCCGAGGCGTCGAGCAGATCCTGCTTGATGTCGCCCTGGCCCCGGAAATCGCCGAGTGTATTTTTCAGAAGATCGCGGACTTCTATCTGGAATATGCTCGGCGGACGTTGGAAGCGGCCGATGGCGGCATCGATATCTTCATGATGGGCGACGACTTTGGCACCCAGAAGGGCCTGTTCATGTCGCCTGAAATGTGGCGGCGATTCCTCCGGCCGGGATTCAAAGCGTTCATCGATCTGGCCAAGGAACACGAGTGCAAAGTCGCCCATCATTCCTGCGGCTCCATCAAACCGATCATCCCTGACTTGATTGAATGCGGACTGGACATTCTCAATCCCATCCAACCCGACGTCGATAACATGGATCGGAAGGAGCTCAAGCAGCAGTTCGGTGACCGTCTTTGTTTTCACGGATCGATTTCCATTCAGCGGACGCTTCCTTTCGGTACACCCGACGATGTTCGCAATGAGGTTCGGGAGCGCGTGCAGACTCTTGGCGCTGATGGTGGTTTTCTTTTTTGTACCGCACACAATATCCAGGCAGATACGCCAACCGAAAACATCCTGGCACTGTTCAAAGCGTATCGAACATTCGGCCAATACTGAGATACCCAAGGCGAACGCAAACCTCGTCACGCCCAACATTTTACATCTTCCGTTAACGGGCTTGCCAAGAGAGACCGAGATAGGCTGAAGCCCGTGAAAACGGCTATCGTATCACACCAGCCAAAGATAGATTGGAGCACTAGCCGATGACGTTCAGTTATCAACGACGATATCGAGGACCGGTCAAGTTGGTGATTCTTGATTGGGCTGGAACGACAATGGACTACGGGTGCTTCGCGCCGGCCGTCGTCTTTGTCGAGGTCTACAAACGGAAGGGCGTGGAGATCACGGTGGAGGAAGCGCGCGAGCCGATGGGAGTCCATAAGCTGGTTCACATACGTAAGATATCCCAGATTCCCTCGGTGGCTCGCCGGTGGCAGAAAGTGCACGGCCGGTCGTGCACAGAGGAAGACGTGCAGAAGATGTTCGAGGAGTTTGTGCCGCTTCAGCTCGATTGCCTGGCTCAATACGCCGAACTGGTACCGGGCACCCTCGAGGTGGTGGCCGAGCTTCGCGAGCGGGGCATCCAGATTGGGTCGACCACCGGGTATACGGGCGAAATGATGAGTTTGTTGTTAGCCGAGGCGCGAGCTCGAGGCTATGAGCCAGATTCGACGGTGTGCGCAACCGATGTTCCGGCCGGCCGGCCGGAACCGTGGATGTGCCTCGAAAACGCGAGGAACTTGGGCGTCTATCCGATGGAAGCATGTGTCAAGATTGGCGATACACTGCCCGATATCGAAGAGGGCCTCAATGCCGGGATGTGGACTATCGGCTTGGCGAAGAGTGGCAACGAATTAGGCCTGAACGAGGCGGAAATCGCGGTTCTGCCGGCCGATGAACTCCGCGTTCGCCTGGGACGCGCCTACAAGCGAATGGCGGAGACCGGCGCTCACTTCGTGGTCGATACCGTTGCCGATGTGTTGCCCGCGATCGACCAAATCCATCAACAACTCGCGGCGGGCGAACGCCCGTAAGCCGGATATTTTATGCGAGTTCGTGGCGAGGAGCCGTAAGTCGAGGCAAATGCAAAGAAGGGGATTCGTCGTCCGCCCAGCATATCGTTCGTGCGTGAGCAAAGACGGTCGGTTCATTGACGAAGCAGATGA
>JAJSAJ010001023.1 GCA_024274855.1 Planctomycetota bacterium
CAGCCGTCCACACCGATCGGAGCAGGTGTTGCCATTGCGACCTGCCCAACGTCGCGGATCCGTGAGGTCCTGCAGAAGATTGTGCAGCACGAAGGCATCGTCCATTCCAAGCTTGGTGGGCCATTCGCCTTGGACGCGAGGTAAAACCGCGGCTCCTATGTGTTCGCCCGGGTTTCGGAAAAGAACGTTGACAGGTGGATTGATCTGGCGCACCGGGGAGGCATCTGTACGATCCACATGAGTGGATGGGAGGAGAGTCTGGGCCACTACAGCCCCCGATCCAGTCTTTTTCCGCACGGCATCGAAGGCATGAAGAGGGTCGTCGATCGGTTGCACGCGGCCGGTCTCAAGGTGGGAATCCACACATTGACCGGATGCATCAGTCCGCATGATCCTTGGGTGCGTCCGAATCCGGACCCCCGACTGGCAACTGATGGAACATTTCAATTGATGACTGATTTGAAGGAAGCAGGAACCGTGGTGCCGACGGTCGCCGCACCAGGCAACTTCCCAACCGTTTGGGCTTACGGAAGCCGGGGCAACTGCATTCGCATCGACGACGAGCTGATCCAGTATTCGGCGATCTCGAACACCGAGCCGTTTGGTTTCTTGAAATGCCGACGTGGGGCGTTTGGTACACGCGTGACGCGGCACAAACGGGGCGCGAAGGTCGAACACATGTTTGTCCGCTATGGCTGCTTTGTGCCGGATGAAAACTCCACACTCGTTAATGACGTGGCGGACGCGATCGCCAAAGTCTACAACACGTGCCAATTGGACCAGATCTATATGGACGGTGCCGAGGCGATGCGTGGCTGGTACGGAATTGGCCGTATGCGGCAGGCCATTTTTACACGGCTTACCCGGCCCGCGTTGGTCGAAGCAAGTTGCTGGGACCATCATTCGTGGCCCTTTCATTCTCGCATTGGTGCCTGGGATCACCCGAAGTGGGGCCTGAAACGATTTGCTGATGACCATTTGGCAGCCGTACAGCAGTACCGCCGTGCCGCACTACTCGAAGCCCAGCTCGGATGGTGGGTCATTCTCGGACCGGCACGCGATTGGCATATGGAGATGCCCGACGAGATCGAGTACTTGTGTGCCAAGGCGCTCGGCCACGATGCGCCGCTGTCGTTTCAGGGCATTCAGATGACGGCCAAGCCGTCGAATGCTCGCCAGACCGAGTATTTCACGACGATCGGTCGCTACGAACGGCTGCGGCTTGCGAATTACTTCAGCGACAGCCTTCGGCGGCAACTGTGCAACGGTCGCGATGAATTCCATCTGGTCCAGGGCGAGGATGGGGAGTGGCGGTTCCTTCCTTCCGACTATCAGAAACACAAAATAACCAGCCTGCAAAATGGATCCAGCCGTTGGGCAACCGCCAACCGGTTCGAAGCCCAACCGCTGAAACTGCGTGTCGAAGCACTTTACTCGGCCACTGCCTACAACGATCCTGAAAACAAGCTAATCGCCGACTTTACCGGCCGATCGGCTCTTCAAATACCCGTTACAGCGCCGCATGTTCAGTGTCGGTATGAACCAACCGAAGATTCGCATGATCCGGGAACGCGAAGTGCCCGATTGGTTGCGGTTAACTCAAACAGCTCTCCGGCTGGAGCCTGGGCTCGAATGGTCAAACCGTTCACACCGGTTATCGATCTGACACCTTATGATGCAATCGGCCTTTGGGTTCACGGCGATGGAAATGGTGAGTTGATCAATTTGCAACTGACGAACTTGCCTGAGTATTTCCGGACGCTCGATGATCATTACATTTTCGTCGACTTCCATGGCTGGCGTTACTTTGAATTGTTGATGCGCGAGCGGGATGCTGCCGCATACCATGACTTCAAGTGGCCGTACGGCGCCCACTGCGTCCTGCATCGTTCGCCGCTGGTGCGGCACGCTGTGAGCCAATTGTCGATTTACTTGAACAATCTGCCACCAAAGAAAGAAGTTGATTGCCGCATTGGCCCTATCAAAGCACTCAAGACGCGTAAGGTCATCTTGCGCAATCCGGCCATCACGCTCAATGGCAAGACCATACGATTCCCAGTTGACCTCGAAAGCGGAATGTTCATCGAATTCGATTCGCTCGATAACTGTCGTCTCTATGATGAACGAGGAAATCTCGTGCAATGGCTCCATCCGACGGGTGAAACCCCTGTTTTACTCGCGGGTAGCAATGACGCGACGTTCACCTGCGAAGGAAGCTCGGGTTTCCGGACACGGGCTGAAGTGACCATCCTATCTCGCGGCATACCACTACGTGGCAAACGCCCCGATGCCGAAATCGACTGGTCGTTGCTGAACCGCCAGTACGAAGCCCCTCGCACGATCTGTGCACTGGACGGCCATCAGAACCGATGGGAAATATTTTGCAGACCCGGTTCAAGGCAAGCAGGAGTGAGCTTTGAGCTTGAGGTCAAGAAACTGGGATCGCCCATCGATTCGTACCAGTCCACTTCGGCAAGAGCTCTGACCGACTTTGAACGGTCCGAACTGCCGGCAGCCCGCACCGCGTCGATCGCTAGATACAGTCTCGATTCCCAGCCGATCACGACAAGTTGCAAAACGGGCGTGAAACAGCAGCTGACGCGATCGACCGACATCGTCAGGACTGGCAAGACGACCCTATGTTATGTGGCAACCAGTCTGCGCGACGACAATGGTGGGTGGTCTGTCAAAAGCGGTCCATTTCAAACGCCGATGGATCTGTCCCGATTCGCTGCCATTGGTTTCTGGGTACACGGTGATGGAAACGGCCAGTCGCTGAAATTGCAATTGCACGATGCGGATGGCGGCTGGCAAGACCATTACACAAAGATTGACTTTCAAGGCTGGCGTTACTGTCATTTTTCTCTGGGAGTACCGCGTCTCAAGACGCTCAGTAAGATCACGGCACTCAATATCTACTACAATGGCATCCCAGCCCACAAGACCGTAACGTGCTACATTGATGAAATCCGTGCCATACCAGCCACCGAACCCTTGGAACATCTGGAGATAACAGTGGCCGGACAGCGCATTCTGTTGCCTGTGGCATTGCATGAAGGCGACCGGCTGACGCTGACCAGCGGGGGCCAATGCCGTGTCGATCGCACTTCGGGTGCTGTTGACACGGTACAGCTGAAAAGCGAGCGGATTCAACTCCGCCCCGGGAAGAACTCCGCAGTGATTTCGATGCCGAAGGATCATCCGAATCCATTTCGACTCGCCGTCAGTGCCACGGTTGTTTATCCCTGACCAGCTTCTCTTTTCCGGAGACCAGGTTCGCTACATGCGAATCACCCAGTATTGAAGACGAAGACGAAGACGAAGACGAAG
>JAJSAJ010001024.1 GCA_024274855.1 Planctomycetota bacterium
ACACTCGTCATGCACCATGGCACTTCAACATCGTAGATCACGATAATTGTAGATTACGGGACACGATTGGGCAAAGAGGGCCCCTGCAACCACCACAATGAGGGAGTCCGTTCATGCGGAACGTACCAGTACTCAGTCGCGATCAGGTTCGACAACTGGATCGTCTGGCGATCGACACCTATGGCATTCCCGGACTGATATTGATGGAAAACGCGGGACGCGGCTGTGTGGATGTGCTTCGTCGGCTCGGCGTTTCCGGCCCGGTGGTTATCGCGTGCGGGGCGGGCAACAACGCCGGGGACGGCTTGGTGATGGCCAGGCATCTGGACCAGCAGGGGATCGCGGTCCGTTTGTTATTCTGGCGAGATCCGGCGGATTTTCGCGGCGATGCAGCGGCCAACTATGCAATGGTTTGCCGAGCCGATTTGCCGCGAACATGGCTGCGCGGTCCGCACAGCCTGTCGCAAATGGACGCACTCCTGGACGGTGCCGAGTGGATTGTGGACGCGTTGTTGGGCACCGGAGCCCGTGGCGATCCTCGCCAGCCAATGGGCTCGGTAATTGACCGACTCAACAGCCACCCGGCCAAGAAACTGGCGTTGGACATCCCGAGTGGGCTGGACTGTGACAGCGGTCAACCAGGGCAACCGACGCTGTGTGCGGACCACACATGCACATTTGTGGCAGCCAAACCGGGTCTGCTCCGCCCGGCCGCTCGCCCATTTGTCGGCCGACTGCATCTGGTGGCCATTGGGGTTCCGGGCATGCTACTCGATCAATTCGACGTCGAGCGAGGTTTCGGCTCCGAGCCCATCGTGGGGGGCTCGTAGTCAAAATCCTTCCACTTCATGGCACGGCGGAAAGGCTCGATACGCAGCATCACTTCGCCTTTTTGGAACAGGCGAACGGTCCCATTCGACTGGCTAACCACGACCGAAATAGCCTTGGTTGCGCGACTGACCGCCGCCGCCGCCCAGTGACGAGATCCCAATCCTTTCGACAGTGTAATGTGGGCATGCGCCGCATCGACGATCTGGCACGCGCGCTCCACCGTCCCGTCAGCCGACACGACAATCGCGCCATCCAATTGAGCGATCTCCTTAATCGCTTCGCGCGTTCGGGCGTCACGCAGGTCACGTTCTTTCCGGTTGTAACCGCGGACCGGATCGAACCCGGCCGGGTGACAGTAGGTCAGAACCTTGCGGGTGTCGCCAACAATAAACATGGTACCGACCGGCTTGCCTTCACGCCCTTCCCGCCCGATCTCCACCGCCAGATCGACCACGCTCTTGAGCGTATCCAAAGGAACACTGGTCTCTAACTGGCGCAAATCCCGTGCGGTCAGCCGACCCAGATGCTCGTCCAGCCGAATATAGCTGACCGAATCGATCTTACCCGCTTCAAAACCGCTGTAGATAGCAACCACCTCGGCACCGGGCACGAGAATATCGTCGGCAACCGCTTCCAAAAGGGCCTGTGTCAGCTTCTCGAACACCGGAGCGTCGGGCATATTGACCAGGACCGTCGCCAACCCCGCGTCCGCAGCCCCCTCGAGATTCTCCGCCACATCCGCCGCCACGACGATCTTCGCATCCCCCGAAAACTCGGTCAGCTTCTGCCAGTCGGTGGGACCGTCCAGAACGACAAGCAGCGCATCGGCTTCCACCGATGCGCTGAATTGCACAGCAAGATCGTAGAAATCAGCAAACTGTTTGTTGAACTTTTGAAGTGTCATTCAGACGATCGAAGCAACGAAAGGGGAGGATCGAAGGTACGGATCGTATCCTATCGAGTTTCCCCCAAAAGAGCAACCAGCACCCGCTCACTTCGTCAGTCGGCGTGCCAACAGTTCCTTGCGTTGGCCCGGTTTGTCGCCAAACACACGGTCACCGTAAAGAGCTAGTGCACGCAACGCATGCCCACGAGGTCCAACCTCCCACTCATGCTTGCGATTTCGCAGCATGTGCGTCGCTAGAAAATCAACCGCACGTACAACACGTACGTCAGTCAATTGGTCCTCGGGCAACGAATAAAGCAACCAATCCAACATGTGCCCGGTCGTCTGTAACTTGCGGTCAACGTCTCCCGAGTCGGCTCGGCCCTTGAACCAATCAGTGCTGAAACTCCCATCGCGATTCTGCAACTTGAAGATATAGCGTTGATACTTCGTCACGAACTGTTGGGCTCGCAGCCACTGGCCCGTCATCGGCTCATTGCGCTTCGCACGCACTCGAACGGCCGTGCTCAACCCGACCAAACGGTGCGTTCCACCGCAACAGGCACCATTGATCGGCTGGACGATCTCTTCGCTGATCAAGCGGGGAATACTCCACGAATCGCCGCTCCTGCTGGTCCACGTCGCGTCGGAAGGAAGGTAATGCGACAGTCCAATCAGCTGAAACGACAACTCCGAACGCGGTGTGCAGCTGCGTTTTTCATGCTCGACCAAGTCAGCCACACTCAACTCTTGCTCGTTGATCATCATCGGGTAGTCGATCTTCACTCGCGACAAAGCTAGCATCGAAAGGAGCTGGCCTTCGTGACCCTGGTAGCCGGGTCCATGCCGAGTTCCAAGCTCGTCGTCCTTCATGTACAGCAACTTCATACCGCGGCAAGGCTGGTTCCAACAGAGCCAGCCAATGGCATTCACGCGGCGATTGCCGGCGATCACTTCCGCATCGACGCCATAGCCAATCAGCCAGTGCATCACACCCCAAGGGCTCCGCTTGCTGATGTTCTCGGGCCGCTGGTAATAGTAGGCCAGGCAGGTTCGGATCTTGTTTCGAAGACGGACCTGCGTCGCTGTCAATTTGCGTGCCGGGGCCACGGGGGTAACGGGGGCGACACGCACCTCCGTCGTTTGCGCCGGTTCAGCGTCTGCCTGTTCAGCATCTGTTTGTTCAGCGTCTGCAACGTCCGTGTCGGGGGTAGTTTTGGTGGCAGGTGGTGCGGCAGGCGGCGTGGGGCTCGTATTGGCCGACTCGTCCGATTGAGTAGTCCGCGTTTCGGCCGGCGGCTCGGGCACGGTGACCTGAGGCGTTGCCGAGTTGATTTCAATTTGCGGCGCATTCGTTGCCGGGTAGGTAGTGTCCGCAGTCGGATACGACGGGGCGGGCCGTGG
>JAJSAJ010000103.1 GCA_024274855.1 Planctomycetota bacterium
GATTCACCCATGGGACAAGCCCACGGGGGTCTGTACGCAGAAGAGTGCGACAGTTATTGATTCGCGAATCCTATGCACATTCCCCATCCATCCACTCTCTCCCACACTCCCGTTTGGCAAGCATTTCTGAACTATAGGAAGCAGACCTGCCGATAGAAACGGGTAGGCCAACCCCACTTTCCCACGCCATACCAAAAGAACCATGCCACACAAGCAGCGTAACTCAAGTATACATGTGAGGTTAGCACGAAACCAAATCGACCTATCCTGGCCACCAAGATATCGCTAGACTTCGCCCACCGCGGGTTGTCCCCTGACAGCGGCAGGGCCGCAACCAAAACCGAGCTACCGCTCGGTGCCCCAATGGCCCGCTCCCGTGGGTCGCTGGAGCTTTGGCAAGAACTTAACCACCCTTGAAGTTAGTAATACAGATTGCTGTAGCACGCCTGCACCGACCCGATGCCCTGCACAGCCCGGTCTTTCGGAGAAACAATGTTGAACGATAAGGCGATTCGCAACAGATTCCTTTTTCTGGCAGCGGCACTTGCAGCCTGCTGCACACAGAATCTGTCCGCGCAATCGCCTTATGAACTGGCAACGCAGTCCGCTTATTCGGCGAACCGACCGGTCAAGTTTGCATCACCTCCGACATCGAGCGATTCACAACTACCTTCCGGCCTGTTCAGCAGCCCCGGACCATTGGGCAATGGTGGGTTGGACGGCATGGACCAACAACCCTACTTCGATCTCGATGCCTACTTGGACAGCCAGCCACACCAATACGCTTCCGGCCGTGGCTGGCATCTTCAGTTGCTACCGAACAACTTGATCTACAAGTCCTATCTGGCGGGCGCCAAAGAACCTCGCATGGGTGCACAAGTCGTTTCGATGCGACACGACGGTTGGATCTGGGACGCGACCTTGGGTGGGCGAGTCGGTTTGCTGCGATATGGTGATGATGATCCTATTTTCCCTCAAGGCATCCAGGTTGACGCCGAGGGAGCGGCCCAAGTACGACTGGACGTGACCGACGATGTCAATGTTCGCTCGGTGGACTTTCGCGGCGGTGTCCCGGTTAGTTTCGGATGGGGACGCCAGCAAACCAAATTGGCGTACTACCACATGAGTGCGCATTTGGGCGATGAGTTCCTGCTGGGAAACCCGGGCTTCAACCGTTTGAACTGGTCACGCGACGCACTGGTGCTGGGCCACTCGGTCTATCTGACCCAGTCACTACGCGTCTATGGCGAAGTCGGGTGGGCTTTCCATATGGAAATCACGGACCCCTGGGAATTCCAATTCGGCGTCGATTGGGCACCCGTTGTCCCAACGGGGGTCAACGGATCCCCCTTTCTGGCTGTCAACACGCACCTGCTACAGGAAGTCAATTACGGGGGCAATCTGAACGTCCAAGCGGGTTGGGCCTGGGTCAGTGACCGCGACCGGCACATGCTGAGATTGGGATTGCAATACTACAACGGAAAGAGTGCCCAATACTCGTTCTACGACGACTTTGAAACCCAAATCGGGTTCGGTGTCTGGTACGATTTCTAGCATGGGCCAGTTCAGTCCTGGCCTGGTCAATTTCTTAAACCGTTACACATTAACAACTTATAGTTTTACCTATTTTGCCAACCGCGTCTTTCGAGCTGTTTCGTGCCCGCCGTGGATAATATCTTGTGCATGCACAAGATGATCACTACTAGATATAGTGGTTTTCGTTTTGACCACCCCAGTTCAGTCCTGCCCGATCGCGGGACATGTCTCCCAGCGTAGCCTCCGGGCGAGGTTGTTGGCGACTTGGACGTCACGTATACTCCGTAACAACGTGTGACGTACGCCCCCCCTTCTAAGTCTGCTTCTGGCCTTGATCGCAATCCGGTCCAGCAGCGGGCAAACAGGTTCCGGCTGCAGTTCCAAACCTCTTGTAGTGTCCTGGATTACACCATGTCCCGCTCGGCAAGCGGGACCTACCTGGACCACCTTACGATCAAGGCCTCTGCTTCTCGAGTGACCGTTTGCAAATGCACACGCGGCAATCGCTCCGACGGCTCAAGCGATCCGGTCTGCTCGTCCAAGACACTGAAAGGAACAAGAATGCGCACCCGATGGTGGTTGACTGGACTGGCTTCGAGTCTGCTGGTCTTTGCGACGGCTGCGCGAGCAGCAGAACGTTCCGAGCAACGCGAGCCTCAGCTCAGAAAACCCATTCCGCAATCTCGCCTGGAAATTGAACAAGAGAAGGAACTCCTTCGCCTGTTCGCGGATACACTTGCACAGATCAAATCCAACTATGTCGACACGGATATCAGTGAACGCGATCTGGTCGAGGCGGCGATCCGGGGAATGCTCGCTAAACTCGACCCCTATACCAACTACATTCCGCCCGAAGCATTGGATCGATTCCAGCGTGACATCAAACACCAGTTTGGCGGCATCGGCATTCAAGTGACAATGCGTGACGGAAAGCTGGTAATCATCAGCCCGATGTTCGGAACGCCCGCGCATCGCGCCGGTTTGCACCCGGGTGACATTGTTGTGAAAATTGGTAACACGAGTACCAAAGGCATCACGCTCGATGCGGCCATCCAACTGATGAAAGGACCTGTTGGCAGTACGATCGATCTGACCGTCCTGCGTCCCACAACCGACGAAACAAAACACGTCACGTTGCCGCGAGAAGTCATCCACATTCCGTCGGTTCTCGGGTATCGAATAAAGCCAAACGACCAATGGGACTACCTGTGCGACGCGAAGTCGAAAATCGGATACGTCCGTTTGACCGCATTTAGCGAACGGTCGGCGAGTGAACTGGCTGGTGTGCTGAAAAAACTCTTGGCGGACGGCATGCAAGGACTTATCTTGGACTTGCGATTCAATCCAGGTGGACTGTTAAGCGAGGCGATTCAAATCGCCGACTTGTTCCTTCGTAAGGGTGAAATCACGAGCACCCAGAGCCGCAATACCCCTCGACACACGTGGAACGCTCAAGCAGCTGGTACCTTGCTCCCGGCCGGCTTGCCGATCGCCGTCCTGGTGAATCGGTACAGTGCCAGTGCCAGCGAGATTGTTTCCGCCTGCTTGCAAGACCATCAGATCGCCACGATTATCGGTGAACGAACCTGGGGCAAGGGAAGTGTCCAGAACATCGTGAAACTCGAGCGTGGCAAGAGTGCACTGAAGCTGACTACCGGAAGCTATCGCCGGCCGAGCGGCAAGAACATCCACCGTCGCCCTGGTGCGTCCGACAAGGACGACTGGGGAGTCAAACCCAACAAGGACATGACACTCAGACTGTCCGCCCCGGAAATGCGAGCCCTCAATACACATTTCCATCAACTAGACATCATCGGAGCGGTGGCGAAAGACAAGAAAACCGCCGCTCAGCCAAAGTCGGACTTTACCGATATTCAGTTACAAAAAGCCATTGAAGTCCTTCGAGCACGCATCAAGTCGAAAACCGAGAAAAAAAACAAGAAGGCAAACATCGAGCCGTGACACCAC
>JAJSAJ010001025.1 GCA_024274855.1 Planctomycetota bacterium
GATTCCACGGATGGCAGAGCCGACCCACGGATGGAGAAACCGAGTAGGTCCCACGGATGGCAGAGCCGACCCACGAATGGAGAAACCGAGTAGATTCCACGGATGGCAGAGCGGACTCACGGATGGAGAAACCGAGTAGGTCCCACGGATGGCAGAGCCGACCCACGGATGGAGAAACCGAGTAGATTCCACGGATGGCAGAGCGGACTCACGGATGGAGGAGCCGAGTAGATCCCACGGATGGCAGAGCCGACCCACGAATGGAGAAACCGAGTAGATCCCACGGATGGCAGAGCCGACCCACGGATGGAGAAACCGAGTAGGTCCCACGGATGGCAGAGCGGACTCACGGATGGAGAACCCGAGTAGATCTCACGGATGGCAGAGCTGACCCACGGATAGAGAACCCGAGTAGATCCCACGGATGGCAGAGCCGACCCACGGATGGAGAGAAGAACGGGCCATGTGATGAGGGGATTTTCCAGCATGCGAACCCGGGGGGGCCGAGCATCTCGCACAAGGGTTCGACGGGCAATCTAGTTCGCTTGGACTTTCCATTCGAGGATTCCGCCCGAGTACCCTTTTTTCAGTTGCAGCTGAATGCGCAACGCGGTTGTCTTCACGGGTGTAAACGATAGATGATTGTACCGGTCGATCGTGGTGCCGGGCTGAGCGTTGGTGGTGACGGGCTTCCATTGGTCCCCCTGACGGTATAGCAGCTTCCAGGATTTCGGAGTGCGGCAGCCGCCGTTACGTGGCGCGTCGTCAAACCAGTAGACCGCGACGGAGCCGACTGTGATCGGCTGGTCGAACTCATATTGAACCCATTCTGCTGAGCCAATGTGGTTCCACCAGGTCATGCGCGGAACGGAATGGTCGCATGAATTGGTCGGTTCAATACCGTCGATGATCGCCAATAGCGAATCACTTGGATGGCAGTAGGAAGCCGTGGGGGTACTGATGTCGGCGATCGTCAGCGGTTGCGATGGGCCGAGTTTTGCTGGGTCAAGGGTGCGGTACAGCTTTTTTCGCCACGTCTCGTCTTGGACGTTCGGTTGGCGATTCTTCCCGTCTTGGCGAATCCAAACGGCCATGGCTCCCGGCTTGCGATGGTCCCACGCGTAATAGGGGACTGCTGTGGCTGTGCGATCTCCCCGAACACCGGCTCGAATGACAACCACGCCGCCCAACAGGTCGGAACGAAACTCGGTCTGAAAGTCCGGGTTCCGGTCGAGCATCAGGTTGCGAACACGTCCCCCATTGTCGACCGCTTCGAAGCAGTAGACCAGCGGGCCGCGCTGAACGGCGACACGTCCCCGATCGGCTACCACGCGGGGATGTGCCTCGATGTGTTGCACTTTCATTGGAAAGGTCACGTCGATTTGATCATCTTGTTTCCATGTATGTCGCAGGACAGCATATCCTTTGACAATTTCGAGGTGGTCGATGGGCTGACCGTTCATGGCAATCGTCGCTTTGTCGCACCATCCGGGGATGCGCACGTTGATGTCGAATTCCCGAGGAGTCATTATGCCGAGTTGCAGAGAGACATGACCGTCCCAGGGATAGCGTGTTGTCTGTTTGAGGGATATCGGCGTTCCATTTACGGTCAATCGAGCTGTACTGCCGACAAACAAGTTGACATAGACCGCGTTCTCTGCTGTTGCGTAAATATAGCCGGGCAGGGATGGAAGGAATCGTACCACCTTGGTCGGGCAGCAGGCACATGGAAAAAACGGTTTGCGATGATGACGGCCGTCCGAAGCAAGAGGGTTTACGTAAAAGAAATGTGTCCAGTCCATGCCCACACCGGACAGCATGCCGTTGTAGATGACGCGTTCCAGAACGTCGATGTATCGAGCATCCGCGTGCATGGTATTCAAGCGATGATTCCAAAGCGCCAGGCCGATTGCAGCGCACGTTTCACAATAGGCGGATTCGTTGGGCAATTCATAAGCGTCCCCAAACGCTTCGCCTTGATGTCGCGCTCCGATTCCACCTGTGATGTACATCTTGTGCAACACAACATCATTCCAAAGTCGATCCATCGCTTTGATGAACCCTGTGTTGCCCGTGTAAGAGGCAACATCCGCGACACCGGAATACAAATACATGGCTCGAACGGCGTGTCCGACGATTTCGGCTTGCTCGGATACAGGGACATGGTCTTGGCAGTAAGGCCCAAACACTGTCTGGCGATCTGTCTTGTCGCCACGTGCCTTCAGAAAGAAGTCAGCCAGGTGCAAGTACCGTTGTTCACCGGTCAGTCCATAGAGTTTGACCAGCGCCAATTCAATCTCCTCGTGTCCCGGCACGCCAACTCGCTTGCCCGGACCGAAGATTGTGTCGATTCGATCGGCCAGCGCGATTGCCACATTCAGCAGCGTCTCTTTGCCGGTGGCACGATGGTGGGCCACGGCCGCTTCTATCAGGTGTCCGGCACAATAGAGTTCGTGCTTTGAGGCCAGATTTGTCCACTTCTTATCGGGCTCAACCAAAGTGTAATAGGTGTTCAGGTAACCGTTTGGCTGTTGGGCGGCGGCGATCAGCGAGATCACACGATCGGTTCTGGCGGCCAGCTTCGGGTCCGGGTGATCCGCCAGAGAATAGGAGGCGCCCTCGAGCACCTTGTAGACATCGGAGTCATTGAAATAGATTCCTTCGAACTTACCTTTTTCAAGTCCGGCAGCTTTTGCGAAATTAGCGAACCGCCCTGTCTCTTCACACCATTTAAAGTTGTGTGGCAATGACTTTTCTCGGTTTGTCTTCAAGCGAGGCGCCCAGAAGGTATCCTGGACTTTGACATCGGTAAACGGTACCGGCGTCAGGTCGCGATGGCTCGGTTGTTCGGCGAAAACACTCTGTGTTGCCAATCCGATTAGCAAGCCCGCGACAACAGCAAGCGTCACAAGGGTCTTCATGGTGCCGGTCTTTCGAGAGAGGGTTTGAGTTCAGTTGCGTTGCCGGATGGGAAGCTGTGTAAGGTAATGAGAGTATCATGCCTCGATTCAGCGGCCGTGTCAAATAGCACTATGATTGGGCAGTTGGCGGCCTACTGCTTTTATCCGTCTCCTTCCAGAGGTAGAATGCCCTTGCTCCGGCAATAATCGTAACCGTTCATTGCGAGAGTGCGTGGAGGGCAGTTATCATTTGGCATTTGTCATTTGTCAGTGGAAAGAGTATGGTCCCGCTGCGCTGCCTTAAATCGGGCGTGTGGGAGATTGGGGAGAACTCAGGTTCTAACGCGATGGCAGACGAAAACCCCGTGAACGACTACCAGTAATCTCAAACACCCATTATGTGTCGTCTAGCGTCGATTCGTACCGGTAGACTCGCCTTGGAGGGATTTCATGTTTGTTCGATCTTCAGGATTGTATGTAGGGTTAGTTTTATGTTTCTGCGCGACGCCACTGGCCGGGCAGGAAACGCGAGAGCCTTGGCAACAACCCTATCAGCGGGACGACGCGAAGGGAAAACATGTTATCGGCTACTGGACATTTGACTCGGCGGATCCGATGGCTGATGCATCGGGTCATGGGTTGAATGGGAAACTGGAGGGGGCAAAGATCGTACCGGACGGGCGGTTCGGTTCGTCTCTTCAGTCATCATGCGGTTGGCCTGTCACCGACAAACGGCACAGAATGCTTGTGGCTGACCACCCAACACTCTCGCCCAAAGGACCGTTTGCAATCGAGTTATGGATAAACGCCGATAAGGCATTGGACGGTTATCCTGACTCATTCCTGATCGACAAGAAGTATGTGGCCGACACGGACTATCAGCTGATGCTCCAACGCGCTCAGAGTGGGGCAATACGATCATTAAAAGCAACTCTTGGTTTTGGTGGAATGTCAGCTTCATGGTATTCCGATCCTTTGGAGGTTGAAACCGGGAAATGGTATCATATTGCGTTTGTGTATGATGGTGCGGGTACCGGACGTTTCTTCGTGAACGGGCGACTTTGGGGAGAAAAGCACATTGAGGGTGTTCTGAGTATTCAGGGCGGATCCCATCCGTTATCGATCGGAGACCGGGTTGGTAGTTACTTTCATGGGTTCCCAGGACGGATCGACTCGGTCCGCATCACGAAGGGTGTGCGCGAGTTTCGGCCAGTGCGCATCGAACGGATGTCAGATCGTACGTGTTTTCTTCGCATGGAGAAACAAGCTGCCGTTCGTCTTCGTGTCGTCAATTTGCAACGCACGATTCTCAACGGTGCGACGTTAACGTGGAGTGTTGACGGTCTGCCTGGCAAGTCGATCGAACTTGCCGATCTCAAGGCCGGCGAAAGTCGTGAAGTCCGCTATTTGCTCGACACGGCGCTCAGGCCAGACACCTATCAACTGCTGGCCAAGCTCGAGTGCCATGGTGAGCGAGCGTTGACGGTTGAAAAGGGATTCGAGTTAACGATTGTGCCGCGTCGCACTCCGAACCGTTTTCCGGTCGTCATGTGGGGTGCCGGTCTATCGGAAATCGAGCGTTTGAAGCAAATCGGCTTTACGCATTCGCTTGGTATTGGAGCGGACTATGGACGGATTTGGGACGCTGGAAAAGCGGTTCCTCCGGCCGACGAGGAGAAAGTCCGAGCGGTTCGCGAATCGCTGGACAAGGCGCTTGTGGAAGGAGTCTCTTTTGCCGCCTCGCTTTCACCCGGAAGCTATCTTCGCAAAGACAAGCGGTTCTTGCGAGTCGATCGTGCCGGCAAGTCTCTTTCGAAACGGCCGGACATTTGCGGTCTTTTTCCAGAAATCGGTCCCTTTTGTTACAACGTTGGCCGGTCGGTCGCGGCTGCTTACGGCGATCTGCCGGCGTTCAATGCGGCCCTGTTGCACACTGAGGTCCGCGACGCGGCTCGCCCCTGTTTTCACCCTCATGATCTGGCTGCCTTTCGCAAGGCAGCTGGAATCGACGTGCCTGCCGAAGTCGTGAATCGCACGGGGGTCCGGTATCAGAAGCTGTCCGATTTCCCGAAAGATCGAGTCATCCCGGATGATCACCCTCTTTACGTCTATTACAAATGGTATTGGAAACAAGGCGATGGATGGAATGGGTTGAATACTCAGTTGCAACGCGGTCTAGATACAATGGACCGTTCGGATTTCTGGACATGGCACGATCCGGCCGTTCGCGTTGCCAGCGTGTATGGTTCGGGTGGGGACGTCAACTTTATTTCGCAGTGGACGTACAGTTACCCGGATCCGATTCGAATCGGTGTGGCGACGGACGAGTTATTAGCCATGGCTCGAGGTGCGAAGACGCACCAGCAAGTCATGAAAATGACGCAGGTTATCTGGTATCGCTCGCAAACAGCTCCCGAACCGAAGAAGCCCGGCCAAGGTCCCGATTACAAGGCTCGTTGGGAACGGCAACAGCCGGACGCACCATTTATCACAATTGCACCGATGCATTTGCGTGAGGCCTTTTGGACCAAGATTGCCAGGCCGATCAAGGGGATCATGTACCACGGGTGGCAGTCGCTAGTCCCCAGCGAACGAGTCTATAGCTATCGCTGCACGAATACTCAGACGGCTCGGGAGTTACAACGACTTGTTCGTACCGTCGTGAAGCCTCTGGGCCCATCATTGCGGAACATTCCAGGGATCAAGAGTGACATTGCGTATTACGAGAGCTTTTCATCCCAGATGTTTGCCGGTCGCGGAACGTACGGTTGGGGTGGGAAATGGTCGGGTGACGCTTATCAAATGGTCATGTGGGCCGGCCTCCAGCCGGATATCGTGTTCGACGAGACGATCATTGGTCACGGTTTGGATCAATTCAAGATCCTGTTCATGATGAATTGCGACGTATTGACGCAATCGGTCGCTCGGCGGATTCAACAGTTTCAGGCACGTGGCGGTTTGGTGATCGGAGATGAAAATACGGCTCCCGCAATCCGGCCGGACATCGTCCTTCCCATTTATAACCGAAATGGAAATGCATTGAAGGACAAAGCGGCCTTGCAAGATATTGCCGAACAATTGCGAAAAGCTCTGGAGGATCGCTACGAACGCTATGTCGATTCCGATAATCCGGACGTCATTGTTCACCGACGGCGGAGCGAAGAGACCGACTACATTTTTGTGATCAATGATCATCGACAGTATGGCCGGTATGTTGGGCAACATGGCCGCGTGATGGAAGACGGTTTGCCATCGAAGGCAGTGGTCACGTTAGCCAGGCCGCGGGTGGTCGTTTACGACTTGGTCCGGCACACACGTGTGCCGACTCGGCAAACTGGAAACGCAAGCGTGATCGATTTGGAACTTGGACCTTGTGAAGGCCGCATGCTGATGGTCACTCCGCAAGCCATTGCGGGTGTTCAGCTTGTAAGTCCGTTGGAATTGGATCGCGGCAAACACGGGACCGTGACCGCTCGGGTCGTCGACTCCGATGTAAATACAATTCGTGGTGTCGTACCGGTTCATGTTGCGATCGAGGATACCGAGGCGAGAGAAGTCGAGTACAGTGGGTATTGGGCAGCGGTGAACGGGCAAGTCGTGATTCCATTGGATATCGCGTCGAACGAGCCGGCCGGCACTTGGACGATTCGTGTGCGCGAATTGGCGTCCGGGCAGTCGGCTCAGGCCTTCATGAGGATTCGCGGGCCGGCGATCGGACAACCAGCCTCGCCACTTGGCAAAGACGCCGGAAATCCTGTTCAACCCAAAGGCTAGTCCGCCGATGCGGATTCGTGATGACGTGTTTCTTGATTCGTAACCGTTCACGGAATGTAGGCCGCCGGTTCGCTTCCAAGGGGTCAGACCCATTTTCGGCGACAAAATGCGTTCGCGTAAAGAAACGTTTTCTCCGCCGAAAATTGCGTCAGACCCCAGCGGCGTGAACGGCTACCTTGATTCTTCGTTGTTTGAGGTGCTCGATGGACGATTTCAATCTGCAGGCTAAACGAACGGGAGTCATTTACACGGCATTTCTACTGACGCAGCTGCTAGTTCTGGGGATCGCGTCGAACCCCGTCGGTGCGCAACCCGTGGCGAGCCATGACACGCTGCTTCTAGTCGAGTTTGACCATTCCTGCGATGCCGATTTTTCTCGTGGTGCTTCAACAAGCCTGTCCGTTGTGCCGTTGACAGAAGGCCGTTTTGGGAAAGGGGCTGACTTGCGGGGCGGTGGCAGCGTTTCGTATGCGGGCAACGACGGGAACTTCAATCCGGATTCCGGAACGATAGAATTCTGGCTCAAGCCGGATTGGGATGGTGCCAGTGAAGGGTCCCATCGTTTGTTTTCATGCCGGTTTGGTGAAAAGGGTTACATCAATATCAATACGCTCGGCAGGGGGCGATTTGGCATCGCAATGTCCTCGCGCGCCGGAGATGAATGGATTTGGCGCAGGGCGGATGTGGACATTTCTGAATGGAAAGCCGGCCAATGGCATTATGTGGCTTGTGTCTGGGGTAACGGGCAGATTCGTATCTATGCGGACGGACGACTGGGCGAGACA
>JAJSAJ010001026.1 GCA_024274855.1 Planctomycetota bacterium
ACATCTCTGGTTCCACACGACTTCGACGCCGAGTAGAATGCGTCTCCTACGGTGCAGCCTGTTGCGACAAGGCAGCTCGGTATTCTCTTTGTCGATCGGTCGCCCGGCAACTCGAGCCTGCTTTCCTGGAGAGAAACGGTTGTGAGCAATCCGCCGAAAGGGACACCATTCGTCAACGTGGCCGAGCGTTTACGGACAATCGCTCGGGAAATGCCGGACTGCATGGCCATTGCCCAGCCGCTTGGTCGAGATCGACAGGGCAAACGCATTTACCAGCAAGTAAGTTTCCAGGAACTGGATCGAGACAGTTCCCAACTTGCTGCGGGACTGTACCACCTGGGCACACGCCCTGGGATGCGCGTTATTCTGATGGTCAGGCCGAGTATCGACTTTATTTCGCTTGTGTTCGCGATGTTCAAGGCCGGCCTGGTGACCGTCCTGATTGACCCCGGAATGGGTCGGCGCAATCTGATTCGATGTCTACAGTCGGTGGATCCCGAGGGATTTGTGGCCATTCCGAGGGTGCATGCCGTACGAACGCTACTGCGACATCGCTTTCCGAATGCTCGTGTGAACGTCACAGTCGGCCGACGCTGGTTTTGGGGTGGTGCCACGCTATCGCAACTTCGCCGTCGTGATTCGACTGAATCGTCCCTTGTGCCGACCGGTAGAGACGATCCGGCCGCCATCATATTCACAACGGGCAGTACCGGACCGCCAAAAGGAGTCCTGTACAGCCACGGCAACTTTGCCGAGCAAGCTCGACAAATTCAAGCTCGGTATCAGATTCAACCTCGTGAAATCGACTTGCCTGGCTTTCCTTTGTTTGCACTTTTCAATTGCGCGATGGGCGTCTCGACGGTCATTCCCGACATGGATCCCACACGGCCGGCTGATGTCGACCCGGAAAAGCTGATCGAAGCGATCCAAGACTGGAGAATTACGCAGGCGTTCGGCTCGCCTGCCTTGTGGAATGCCGTGGGCCGTTACTGTGAATCGAATGCGGTCCATTTGCCATCGTTGCAACGCGTTCTCTCCGCCGGCGCTCCGGTGCCGCCCCACGTACTTCGACGCATGAAAGCCGCCATTGGGCCGAAAGGCGATATTCACACACCCTACGGTGCCACGGAAGCGCTGCCGGTCGCTTCCATCTCGGCCAGCGAAGTTCTTGCGGAAACCGAAAAGGAGACAGCAAAAGGAAGAGGGACGTGCGTTGGCCGGCGGTTCCCCGACATACAATGGCTGGTAATCCGAATCCGAGACAAACCCTTGGAAGACATCCGCTTGGTCGAGCCGGTGCCGATCGGAGAAATCGGCGAGCTGATGGTACGGGGACCTGTGGTTACGAGTCGATATGTTACGTCGGATCATGCGAATGCGTTGCACAAGGTACAGGACGGAAACCACGTGTGGCATCGGATGGGAGATGTTGGCTACCTGGACTCTTCTGAACGATTCTGGTTTTGCGGCCGAAAATCGCATCGCGTGATCACACCGTCCGGCACGCTGTTCACTGTAATGTGTGAGGCGGTATTCAATGAACATCCCGATGTCTATCGGTCGGCCCTTGTCGGAATTGGTCGACAACCGAGGCAGGATCCGGTCATTATTGTCGAACCCTTGCCGGATAGACGACCGACGACGGCCGTTCAGCGCGCTGAGCTGACTGACCAGCTACGTACGATTGCCCTCAGTTTTCCCCACACGGCACAAATCGAACGGTTCTTGATTCGCGATGCGTTGCCAGTCGATATTCGCCACAATGCGAAGATCTTCCGAGAACAGCTCGCACCCTGGGCAGCTCGAATGGTACATTGAGAGGAAAGGATCGCATCTGTTGGGACATCTGCCGCAAACGGTCTCAACAGGTTACCAAGCTATAAGCCGCGTAGCACACAACAATACAAGGTTCCGCAGCTCGGTCATCTGGCAGATCGGGTTCGCTTTGAGTTGAACCAACAAAGTGGATAGCCTCGATATGCAAAGTGACGAAAACGACGGTGTGACCCACGTACGCTGCCCAGGATGCGGACACCCGAAAACGGTGCTATTAGCGGTCGGGCAGCAACTGCAGTGCGATACTTGCCATACGGTGTTTTTTGCACCGGTTGCCGGCGCCGACGACATGGACACACCTGAAATCGACGACATTGTTCTGGATGCGGACCCTATACACCACGAACCGGCGCTTCCTGACGCGGCAACGAAAACCATGATCTTGTCTTCCGACGCGACGCCACCTCCAACAATTGACGCGAAAACCGAACCACCCGCGGATGATGTGCCTGAGCCGCGTCCGCGCCGCGTCGAAGTTGCTCGACCGAATGCACCATCTGGCTCGCCGCCACCGAGTGCTGTGCAAACCGGTACAGGCAAGAGTGGCGAGACCGAGCCCGAGACGGAACAGCCACCGGAACAGCCACGGCCGCCACGTCGATGGCGGAGACTACTGATCCCGATCGTCAGCATCGCACTGTTTGCCGCCGTTACGGTGGCCGCCGTCGTTATCTTTCGAATCGCTGTTGATGACGAGCCGGCCTCGCCGGGCTCGGTGTCGGGCGGCAAGACGCCCCGCCGACCCTCGGTTGTCCAGCCTCTCGCATGGTCGGACGCATCGAGGTTCTCGCAACGCCTGGGGAAGATCAGGGTCAAGGTCAAACAAGTCCGCTTCGGCTCCGTAACGGCAAAAGACAAGAAGAACCGGGTTATCGTAACCGACAACGACCATCTCTTGTTCATTTTGCTGCAGATTCGAAACAGGAGCGGCAAACCACAATCGTTTCACAGCTGGTACGGCACGACGTTTACGGACGCCACGGGCGAGCCGTTGTTGGCGGAATTGAGTGATGATCGAGGAGAACTCTACTCGTTACTCGATTTCGAGGATGTGTCTCGCATTGAGGGACAGCATTTCGGTGATCAGATCGATACCGGTGAAACTGTTCAAGACTCGATCGTGTTTCTGATTCCACCGGATACGGATCGCAAGGCAATCAAGTACTTTCGGCTGAAACTGCCGGCGGTAGCGGTCGATGCACCCGGATTCTTCTGCTTTCAGATCCCAGTCAGCATGATTGACCAGTTTTAAAACCGGCCAATACTACGATCCAGCACAGTTTGCGGACTGCAAACGCAGCGGCACAACGTTTGTCGTCGTTGTGAAGCATGAGACCCGAGGCCCGAACAGTCTGCTCGTATCAGACAACCCCAGAACCTGTCCCACTCTTCTCCTTTGGGACGACACCCGTGATTAGTCGTAGGGTGTCAAGATCGCCGTCGAGAGTCCTCCATCATCCGAAACGTTCACGGCGAGCGCCGGCACACCAGCCGTTGCGTGGCAAGTGAGAATGCGTATTGCCGTCGCCTTCGCGTAGTGGTGCGTCTCCATCCAGATCAGGTAGCGGTGCAGCAGGGCCGTCAGACCTGCCGGATCCGTCGGGTCGCCGGGGATCGGTTTACAAGGGTACGTGTGCATTATCAGCTCCTTTACGGTAACAGGCGTAGAAAGAGACGAGCGCTCGACAGCGGGCTGCTCGGTAATTGAGGGCGCGCAGCGTAGGCGCGCCGGACTGCCGGGTCCGACAAGGCTTCGGCAGTGCGTGTCATGAACGTGTCAGGCGCTTCGGTGGTAAGCTCTTAGCGACCGGCGAATCAATTGTTGTCGCGTTTACTTGAGGGACGTTGCGTCGGTCCCGGTCCCCCACGGGCTTGTCCCGTGGGAACCAAAGTCTCTCAAGCTAATGGGCACCGGAGCGCGCGTCCCGAACCGGGGGGCGTTCATGCGGCGTTCCTCCTTAGCTGTGAGACTGATTCACCCATGGGGGTCTTGATTGGCGAATCCTTAGCGTTCACATTCCGCGTAAAACGGCAAGAACCTTTTCAGCCACTTCTTGATGCTTTCGGCTCGTCTGGCGTTCGGTGGACTGTGTGACGACTCCACCTGCTAAAGCAGGCGGCTTCCGAAGATGGTCTGGTGGGGGACCGTCGCGGTGTAGGTGGACTGTGTGACGACTCCACCTGCTAAAGCAGGCGGCTTCC
>JAJSAJ010000104.1 GCA_024274855.1 Planctomycetota bacterium
ATGGATCGACGTTCGTCGTTTTTCGAAAACCGATCGAAGGTTTGCACCTGGTCAGTATCTCCGGGCCGCGTGCCGGTCTGAAAGTGTTGCAAGATTCACCATCCGGTTCGCATATTCAGATTTGGAAGGCGGGGCACTACACATTGAAACCATCCAAAGGTGCGGCATGGAACGTGCAAGCTGATCAACTTCCGCCGGCTGTTGATGTGACTGGACCGTGGCAGGTCCGTTTTGATCCAACCTGGGGTGGCCCGAAATCGGTCGCGTTTAACCGTCTCGTTCCTTGGAACGAGCATTCTTTGTCAGGCATCAAGTACTACTCGGGAAAAGCGACGTACAACGTAGCTATTCAGCTTACTTCGGAACAAGCGGGCAGTCCGGCTCGTCTGTCATTGGGACAGGTGATGTGCATTGCTCGTGTGCGGATCAATGGCCATGACAAGGGAGTTGTCTGGACAGCTCCCTGGACCATTGACGTCACCGGCGATCTGAAGTCCGGCGAGAACAAACTGGAAGTCGAGGTGGTCAATACCTGGGTCAACCGGTTGATTGGCGACGCGGCACTCCCGGTGGAAAAACGTCGAACGAAGACAATTGTTCGGCTTGAGAAAGGCAAGCGAACGCTCCGAGTGTTTCAATCATTTGGCTCGACCGATCCGCTGATGCCGTCAGGCCTGATCGGTCCCGTCCGGATCGAGTTTGGCAAAGTGGTGCAGCGGTAGGCCGCGGGCGACACTGAGAAGAAGTTGTCGGTTCAGGTGCCCGGAGGGCACATACAGCCCTAGCCGGTGCCGTAAGGCACCGGTCGGTTGGCCCCATCATATGCGAGGCCCGGCGGGCCGGCACAGGGTGTTATCATTCAGGGCGATTCTTGCGTGTCGGCCCTACGTGACTGAACAACCGAGATCCCGAGCGATTTCATGACATGGTCTGCTGCTCGGCCGCGTTAAGCGTTGGAGGGATATGTGAAACACGTTGCGCTGGTAATGAGCCTCAACAAACGCTTCGATCGAAAGGTGATCGAGGGTGTTACGCGTTTCGTACGAGCCTCGGGGAAATGGAGCGTGTTTTTGGAAGATGATCCGTCGGCGAAGATTCCCGCGTTCGATCGTGGCCATTTCGAGGGTGTCATTGCCGACTTGGATGATCCCAGGATCCCTAAACACGTGGCGGGATTAGATCTGCCGGTGGTTGGAATTGGCGCGATTCGTGAGGACAGCCCGTGGGAACTTGCAATTTCCACAGTTAGCACGAACAACCGGCGGATCGCGGTGCTCGCCGCTGAGCATCTTATGGACCGCGGATTGAAACACTTCGCGTATTGTGGCACTCGACGCCACACGCTTGATCCGTGGAATAGGCATCGCCATGAGGCGTTTGTTGAGCATCTGAGGAAGTCGGGCCGCAAGTGCTTTGCTTATTCGGGGCGTTACAGCGCGTCACATAGCTGGGAGTATCTGCAGAAGCAATTGGCTGACTGGCTGGAAAAGCTGCCCAAGCCGATTGGACTTATGGCGGCCAACGATGCGCGTGCCCGGCACGTTCTGGAGGCCTGTCGCCGGATCCAATTGCGCGTGCCTGACGACGTGGCTGTCATCGGTGTCGACAATGATGAATTGATCTGCAATCTGGCCTGTCCACCATTGACCAGCATTGTCCAGGACACCGAAGAGATCGGTTATCGCGCGGCGTGCTTGCTTGATCGGATGATGAGTCAACGAACGCCCAAGTTTACGCATATAGTTATTGATCCCGTCGCCGTCGTCACGCGCGAGTCGACCGACATGGTTGCCACCGAAGATCCGATCGTGTCAACGGCTCTGGCCTACATACGCCGAAATGCTTGTGAGGGACTTTCGGTGGTCGACGTTGCTCGGGAGACGGGCGTATCGCGGTCGACACTCGCGGACCGCTTCAAACGCATTGTCGGCCGAACGGTCCACACCGAGATTCGCCGAGTGCAAATCGGCATCGCATGCGAATTGCTTGCCACGACCGATCTTGCATTGGACCTGATCGCACGCCGTGCGGGGCTCGGCAACGCTCAGTACATGAACGCTGTGTTTCGCCGTTGGCTGAAGGTGACACCCGGCCGATACCGCCGCGGGACACGGTAACGAGTCTCTTGGAATGGGCAATGTCGCAATCGGATTGCACGATCTCGCAATTTGCAATTGGGGAATAAACTGGTACGATTGCCAATGTCCGTTGCGGGTGAAGTGGCGTAGTGAGAGCCTACTGGGAATGTAGCACAGGGCGGCTGGGCCGCCCACCAACTTCGAGCTACTGATGGGGCTTATCGGCCCGCCCCCGTCGGCCGCTCAACTTTGTATAGAGTTCATCGGTGTTGGATGTTAGCAATAAATGGGGGAGCTGATACATGGGTGCTGTGCACATTGGTTTAAATGCGGAGTTTTCTCGCAGCAGTGACAAGCCGTTCGAGTGGGCAGTCGAAACGGCGGCCAAGATGGGATACCAGTGGTTCGAACCAATGGTTCACTTCGGCCGCGAGTTGATGAGCGAGGCGGGATATTTTCACACGGTGTCGATGTTCGATGATCCTTACCGGATCAAAGACGCGTGCGATGCCGCCGGTCTGAAAATCTCAGGTCTGCAATGCCACGGGCCGTTGGGCCGACCCGATGTGCATGGCGAGTACATCAAGCTGGGAATTCGTACGGCTGCGGAAATCGGTGTGCCCGTGGTTAACACGGACGAAGGTATTAAAGCCAAGTGGACCACTGAGGAAGAGGATTTCGTACTGATCAAGTACACGCTGCGCGAGGCTTCGTTTATTGCCGAGCGACGAGGGGTCAAAATCGGACTGGAACCGCATGCCCAGTACTCGCGCACGCCCGAGGGGTTGGACCGTCTCTATGACCTGGTCGACTCGCCTGCGATTGGGATTAACTTGGATACGGGCAACGCCTACCTTGCCGGTCAGGATGTCTATGCCTGGTTGGATCGCGTTGTCGAGCGATCGGTGCACTTGCATGCCAAGGATATTTCCGTTGAACACTCCGATGCCGAGCGTGGAAAGGTCACTGGTACTCCGGTCGGGTGCGCCTGCGGCGAAGGCGTGCTCGACTGGGAGCGGATTGTGAAAACGGTCAAGGACCGTTGTCCTCGCGACATTGTATTCAGTGTCGAATGCGGAACGCCGGAGCAGGCGGCCAAGAGCCTGGAGCACTTGAGTCAGTTTGTGTAGAAGCACTTCGCTCGCAAAACTTCAGATCCGAGGATGCGGACTTCAGTACGCGCATGTTGGAAAATGGGAACCGGATTCCGGTCTGCCGGCGCTCGCGTCATGGTATCGCCGGTTGGATGGGTTGATCGGGCGAGTTTGAAACACGCTGCTTTGTTTGCCGGCTGCGGCCATGTTAGGCTGTGCCGCGGCACCAGTAGAAACGGAGAGACCCCATGTTGATGAAAATCTGGAATCCAGTCTGCTTGTTATTTGTATTGTCTACCGGCATGACTTCGTTGGCGCATGCGGATTTACTGATCGGTACCGCAACAACCAGTATTACTCCCGATCAGCCGGTCGCCGTTTCCGGTCAGTTTCACCTTCGAGTTGCGAAGGATGTCGAGTCGCCCGTGACGGCCAACGTGATTGCCTTGGAGTCGCGTGACGCTAACGAGTCTGATGCCAAGTCTAAGGATATTGTGATCCTTGTCTCCCTTGATCTGGTCTACATCACAGCTCCCGTCCGGAGCCGGATACGTGCAGCCGTTCACCAGCGTTTGCCGGACCTTGATACGTCGAAAATTATCCTGAATGCGACGCACACGCACACCGCACCGGTAACGACCAAGGGCAAGTACCCGATTCCTGCTGAGGGCGTGATCCAGGTAAGCGAGTACATTGAGTTTCTGTCTGAACGGGTCGCTGACGCGATCGCAGCCGCATGGAAGGATCGCAAACCGGGCAGCGTCTCCTGGGGGCTTAGTGATGCGGTTGTGGCATACAATCGCCGTGCCGTTTACGCCAACGGCAAGGCACAAATGTACGGTCGTACCAACCGTCCCGACTTTAGTGGGTTGGAAGGTTACGAAGATCACGATATCAATACGCTCTTTTTCTGGGACCAGTCGGGTACGCTGGTCGGTATGCTTGTGAACGTTTCCTGCCCTACTCAGGAAGTCGAAAGTCGAAGCACTGTGAATGCCGATTTCTGGCACCCCGCGCGTGAAGCACTTCACAAACAATACGGCGAACAGGTCTGTATTGTCGCGTCGGTCGGAGCTGCCGGAGATCAATCACCGCATCTGATGTATCGCAAGGCAGCGGACGAGCGCATGCGCCGTTTGCGCGGCTTGACACGTCTCGAGGAAATCGCACGACGCGTGGTGCGCGCTGTGAATGAAGCATACGAGGTCGTGAAGAATGATCGTCATACCGACGTCCCGCTGATTCACAAAGTTGAAAACATTAGCCTTCCGATGCGCCTTGTCACCGATGCCGAATATGCCGAAGCGAAAGCTGTGTCTGAAAAGGCAGCAGCGGCAATCAAGAAGGATCCCAAAGCTGCTCGGGGACTGCAGATGCGGAAAAAGTGGTATGGTGGCGTTGTGCAAAGGTACGAGCAGCAGAAGATGAACCCTGAGCCGACCCTGGAAACGGAGATTCACGCGATACGGATCGGCGATGTGGCGATTTGCACAAATCGTTTTGAGCTGTTTACCGATTTCTGGATCTGCATTAAGGCGCGCAGCAAGGCGGTCCAGACGATCGTCATCCAACTGGCTGGGCCGGGAACCTATCTGCCGACGGAAAAGGCCGTTCGAGGCGGGCATTATAGCGCTATTGTCGAAAGCAACCTGGTCGGACCCGAAGGTGGGCACATTCTGGTCGACCGGACAGTCGAGTTGATCAATTCGATGTGGAAGAGCTCAAAATAGGTGTTGCTGAGAGACGCCGTATAGTAGAGGAGATTGTGAATGTCAAAAGAACATAATTCACTGGATGGGTCTGGCAAGTCGCAATCGCGACGACGGTTTCTTGCTGGGACGCTCGCTGCAATGGCCAGCACTCGGATTGTGCCCGCATCGGCACTGGGCAAAGATAACCAGTTGGCGCCGAGCGAGCGGATTACCATCGGGATGTTCGGTGTTGGGAATCGAGGTAGCAGCTCGTTGAATGCCATGCGCCCTCTGCCGGACCATCAGGTTGTGGCGATTGCCGAGTGCCGGCGACCGCGCGCGCTGCGCGCCCAGGCTCAGGTAAACAAGGTCTATGCCGAGCGGCTCGGTCAAGAAACATTTCATGGGTGCAAGATCTACAGCGATTTCCGCGATGTGTTGGCTCGCGACGATATCGATGCAATTTGGGGCTGTGTTCCCGATCACTGGCATGGAGTTGTATACAACCGCACGATCGAAGCGGGCAAGGATATGTATGGCGAGAAGCCGATCTCGCGATGGATTGCACAGGGTATCCAGGTGCGTGATGCCGTGCGCCGTTTTGGGTGTGTGTTTCAAACGGGAACACAGCAGCGGAGCGATCCGAAGTTCCGCCATGCGTGCGAACTTGCCCGCAATGGATATCTCGGGAAAGTCCACACGGTCTATGTCGGCGCGCCTGGTGGGCGAGAGTATCCAGCCGTGCCACCCTGTGATCCGCCCGAGGGGTTCAATTACAACATGTGGAGTGGCCCCGCTCCACTGTTTCCGTTCGACAAGAAGCGGTGCGAGTGGCTTGCGATGTACATGATTTCGCACTACTGCGCCGGTTTCATCACGAATTGGGGCGTGCATCATCTGGATATTGCCGGCTGGGGATGCCCCGAAGTGTTTAAGAAACCATTTGAAATCGAGGGAACCGGTCTGCTGCCGGCGCAGGGGATGACCGATACATGGATTTCCTGGCAGACAACACTGCGATGGGAAAGCGGTTTGAAGATGAGCTATACAAATAGTGACAACCCCAACAAGCAAGGCTGTAAATTTCAAGGAGATGAAGGCTGGGTGCATGTGAATCGCAAGGGAATTTCGGCCGAGCCTGCATCGTTGTTGGATGTGAAACTGAAGGCAACTGACTCGCCACTACACACGAGTCCGGAGTATTCGAATCCTTATACAGCCCACACGGCCGATTTCTTCCATAGCGTTCGCACTCGCCAGGATCCTGTTTCGCCGGTCGAACAAGGGCATGCCGCTAGCACGTTGGGCAACGTCGCCGATATCACATTACGACTGGGCCGAAAACTGAAATGGGATCCAACTCAAGATCGCTTCATCGGTGACGATGAAGCGAACACGATGTTGTCGCGTGCCGCACGCAGTCCATGGACCATTTGATACCTGCCCAGAAAAATAGGATCGATCATGATGCCTCGAAAAATATACCTCCTACCGCTGATTTTGCTGGCCGTCGCTGTTTTCTTCAAATGCCAAACGCTTGTGGCTGCGGAAATGCCGGCTGAAGAGGCTTGGAAAGCTCTTCCGCAATATGAGTACGGCCAGGATATGGCCGCGCTGTTGGCCATCGAGCGAGTCGTCATCCAGTCTATGGATTCGCCCGAATCGCGATCGGCGTGTGCCAAGCGACTGGCCTTGCTGTTAACCGCGGAAAAAACCACATTAGCGGCTCGGCAGGTTATCTGTTTGCAACTGCGCCAGATCGGTACACCGGCCGAGGTGCCCGTGTTGGCCAACATGTTGACAAGACCAGAAACGGCCCAAATGGCCTGCTATGCGCTCGAGTCGATCCCCGGTCAGCAGTCATTGACCGTGTTGCGCAACGGACTCGATTCGTTGCAAGGAAAGCCGCTGATTGGCGTTATCAACTCCGTCGCTGCAAGAAAAGACACGCGTGCCGTGCCGATTCTCAAACGTCTGGCTGATGTTCAGGACAAACAGGTCGCTGCCGCGGCCATCTGGGCGTTGGGTAATATTGCGGGTGAGCAGGCAACCGCATTTCTCGTTAGTCGTGCCGAACAGGCAGGGGGGGCGACGCCAGAGCATTTGGCCGTGCCGCTGTTGCGCTGTGCCGATGTACTTCGGCACGCCGGGAAAACCGAAGACGCCAAAGCCATCTATGACAAGTTGAGTAACAAGAGCGAGGCGATCGGAGTCCGCCGAGCGGCCCTGAACGGACTGCTGGATCTTCAGGGGCAGAAGGCTACGATGACGGTTCTTAACTGGCTCGGAGACTCGGACCCGATGCGCCGCCGCATTGCCGCCGGACATCTCCATACGCTGTCGGACGAGCAACTGGATCAACTTATCTCGCGTTTGTCCGAACTATCGGATGCCGCCAAATTGGCGGTGATCGACCTGGGCATCGCACGACGTGGCAACAAACTCCTGCCGCTGGTTCACTCGCTGGTGAAATCGGAAGATCCCGGGTTGAAGCTGGTCGGTATTCGAGCGCTCGGCATGTTTGGCGATGCGTCGGCTATTCCGGTCCTTGTCCAGATGTTGTCAGCCGGCAACGATTTGGCCATGGCGGCCCAGGATGCGTTGGGCAATCTGCCACCGAAGGAAGTGCTTCCGGCCCTGCTCGACACACTGCGCAACCGTCCGGACGCTCGCATTCCAGCAATCCGCGTGCTCGTGAAGCTCAAAAGCTATGATGCGATCGATCCATTGATTGAAATTGCGTCCGCAGCCGACCCGGCGGAATACGGCCCCGCTTTGGAGGGCTTGCGCGGGATCGCTGATCCCGATAAGACGGATATTCCTCGGTTGGTCAAACTGTTGCTGAAGACCGAGCGAGGAAAACACCGCGACGAAGTGGAGAAGACGATCCTGATCGTTTGCAACAAGCTGCCGGCCGGTGCCGATCGATCCAGCCTCGTGCTCGATACGTTGGCACGCGCCGATCGATCGGACGTTCCCAAATACCTACCGCTGCTCGGTCGACTCGGAGGTCCCAAGGCGCTGGAGATGATTCAGACATCATTAGCGAGTAAGGATTCCGCTGTTCGCGAGGCCGCTGTTCGCGCACTTTGCAACTGGCCCAATGACAAAGTAGCCGGCAAATTGTTGGATTTGGCCAAGAACTCCGATAGCCGAGCGTATCGCCGTTGGGCCTTGCGCGCGTACATTCGAGTTGTCACGCTCAAGAGCGAGCGGCCCGATGCGAAGACTCTGGCCATGCTCAAGAATGCAATGAAACTAGCCGAAGGTGCGGAGGAAAAACGCCTGGTGCTGGAACGCGCATCGACGATTCGAACGATGGACGCGGTTGGCTGGATCGCTCAGCACCTGGATGATCCGGAACTGGCTCAAGCCGCGTGTCTGGCCATTGTCGATTTGGCTCACCACCGTTTCTTGCGGAATCCGAATATGGACCAATTCGGTCCGATCCTGGAAAAGGTCGGCCGGATTAGTAAAGATCCGGCAGTCGTCGAGCGAGCCAAACGCTATCGGCTCGGGCTGTGAGAAACGAAAACAGTCCACGGATCGGGGAGGTGGTTTGCCCCACGGATGGCAAGGCGTCCCACGGATGAAGAGGGGAAGAAGGCCCACGGATAGCAAGGCGTCCCACGGATGAAGAGGGGAAGAAGGCCCACGGATGGCAAGGTGACGCGCGAATGAGAGGGTGAACCCTCTGATTGCAAACAAATGACCGTACGATGGCCTTTCAGGCCGTCGATCGAAGGCTTGAATCGAATCGATCGCGATGTTTCCAGAAGTCACTTTGCGTTAAGTTTGTGGCAGTTGGGCCGCGCGCAGATGATTCTCAAGACAACTGTTGTGGCTGATACGACCTCTGACTTTTCGACTCTAGACCCTCAATCCGCGGGCGAAGCCCGCTAGGAGACTAGCGGATGTACACGACTTGTTTTCAACGGCGCGTTTTCGCGTTTGCCACTTTCCTTCTTGTTGCAGGAGCAATTTTCGTAACGCTCGTTTCACTGGCACACGCGGCGCAACGCCCGAATGTGTTGTTTATTGCCGTCGATGATCTCCGTCCAGAGATGCACTGTTACGGGATGGGGAATATGGTGACTCCGAACTTTGATCGCCTCGCCGCGCGCGGAGTTCGGTTTGACCGAGCCTATTGCAACATCGCCGTCTGCGGTGCTTCACGGGCAAGCATCATGAAAGGGCTTCGCCCGACACCGAACCGCTTTACGTCGTACATGACTTGGGCCATGAAAGACGCACCGGATGTGCCTTCGTTGCCGCTTGTTTTCAAACAACAAGGCTATCATACGGTCAGCAACGGCAAGATTTACCATCACAAGACCGATGATCCTGAGGCATGGAGCGAACCGGCATGGCGGCCGAAGACCTCAAGTATCTGGTGGGCATTGCCCGCGAGCCGCAAGTTTGGCAACGGATTGCGCAGTCGAGGTCCGGCGTATGAGTCTGCCGACCAACCGGATTCGCTCTACCCCGATCACCAGATCTGTGACAGAACGCTTTCCGATCTAAAACGACTGTCCAAGCAGAACAAACCGTTCTTTCTCGCTTGTGGTTTCTATCGACCCCATCTGCCGTTTGTGGCCCCCAAGAATTACTGGGATCTTTATCCAACGGACCGGGCGCGATTGCCGGAAAACATGTTCTTCCCCCATGATCTGTCGCAAGTGTTCCGTTACACCTGGGGCGAAATGCGAGCCTACCACGGTATCCCTAAGAAAGGGCAGGTTACCGATGACACCGCCCGGCAGCTTATTCGCGGCTACCATGCGTGCGTCAGTTTTGTCGATATGCAGATTGGCCGTCTGCTGGATGAATTGGATCGCCTTGGCTTGGCCGATAACACGATTATTGTTCTGTGGGGCGATCACGGTTGGCAGCTTGGCGAGCATAGATTCTGGTGCAAACACACGAACTTCGAAGTCGCCACGCATGTGCCGCTGGTGGTTGTCGCTCCGGGCGTCAAAGGTAACCAAGTCAGCAGGCAATTGGTCGAGTATGTTGATATTTACCCGACGCTCTGTGAGTTGGCCGATCTGCCGCTGCCCGAGCATCTGCAGGGTAAGAGCGTGCGGCCGTTGCTGACGAATGTCAATGCCGAGCACAAGAACGCGGTGTTCACTCGGTTCGGGGGTGGTGACGCGGTACGAACCGTTGCCCATCGATACATGGAGATGCGTGCGAAAGGTGGTCGGGGCCCGCTCCGAGGTGTCGGCTTGTTCGACCTGGAAAAAGATCTTCAGGAGAATCAGAACGTCGCCGACGATCCCGCCTATGGCAAAGTGCGCCGGCAGCTTAAGACGCTGTTGGACCACCAGCGAGCCAAATTGGCCGGCAAAGAAAAGAGCCTCCTCAGGAGAATTCGTGGGTGAATTCTCGTTGAGGAAGTGCCCCAAGATTGTGATATAGTGCGGTTTCGTAGGCTTCCTGCGTCCGAAATCCATACGATTTTCTGGTGATCAGTTTTAGCTTGTTGTTAAATCCCTCGACAATACCCGATGACAGGGCCCCA
>JAJSAJ010001027.1 GCA_024274855.1 Planctomycetota bacterium
ACTGTTGGAATGGTAATCGGTGATTCGGAGCGGTTCTAGGTGGTCCCCCCGCCCCGTTACCTTGGACGTTCGACGAGAGGAGGAGATATCGAAGATGGCCCAGTTCGATCGCATCACGTTTGATCCGGCGGTGATGGGTGGTAAGCCTTGTATTCGCGGTCAGCGAGTCACTGTCGGCATGGTCCTTGGGCTGCTGGCCGCAGGGCGATCGCGTGAGGAGATTCTCAAAGCGTATCCGTACCTGGAAGCGGGAGACATCGATCAATGCCTGGCGTACGCGGCATGGCGAATGGAGGAGCGTGACGTACCGCTGGTTACCGCATGAGTGTTCAGATCGTAATTGATATGAACTTGTCGCCCGATTGGGTCGATGAGGCGAAGTTACGAGTTCGCATTCTGCCAATCTGAGCCTTTGGACGCGGCTGATCGCACGGTCCCGCTCTAGCCGGCCTTCCGTTCCCCCTTCTTATCATCGGGCCCCTCGAGCCCCGGCAATCGGGCGATTGGCTTTGTCCGAGCCATCAGAAAGACCGCGTTTGCGCGCCGGTCCGCATGAAGTTTACCTGCCCCGATTAAGGGTTCGAGCAGGCTGGCAGCGAGACAGCGCTGCTGCGTTGTCTCAAAGTTCGCAGCAGGGCCTGGACACCATAGCGAGCGCGATGATCGAGTCGCCTTTTGACAGCGGCGGGGGAATTGGCTAGGTTCCTCCTATGCCGGGACGATTTCGGCAACACGTAGAACAGGCGTGTGTCCGGTTGCGTTTTTCGGTTACGGAGCAGTTACGATGAGAGAACACGGTTTCTTCAAAGCCTTTGTTGACAAAACCGCGGCAACCTGTCGGTCCGAGACTTCGGTCGGACTGGCGTGTTGGTTCGGTGTCGTCTTTCTGTTCGCGGCCTCGGTCTTCGCCCGGGCGCCACACCCTCGTCTTTGGGTGACACAAACCGACCTCCCGCGGTTGCGTGCCCTGGCAAGTGACACCGCGACGTGGCCGCTCGATTCGACACCTCGCGAGGCGTTTGCCGCCGTACTTGCAGAGGCAGACGAGTACATCGAGGAAGCGGCGTTCGTCTACCGCATAAAGATGCCGGGAAGAGCTGGCGGCCCGGCAAAGCAGTGGGCCTACACGCTCTCGGACGAAGCACCGCCCAGACATGATGACTACACTCACTACCCATGCTGGACAGGGATGTCACGGAAAATCGAGACCCGAATCATTCACCTCAGCTTTGCCCACCTCGTCACGCGAGACCGATCGTACTTCGACAGGGCAAGACAGATGGTGCTGCATCTGTGCCGCTGGCCCGGTACGTGGACCGACCCCAGTTACAACAGCCCTGGCGCGTGTCTGGATACATCGCATCTCTCGATCGCGGTGGCCCTGTTCTACGATTGGTGCTACGACCAACTGACGGATGACCAGCGAGCGCTGATTCGTGAATCGCTCGTCGATAAGGGCGTCGACGGTTTGCTCGCGGCGATTCCCCATTACGGCGCAGGCGGCTGGCCTAACGGGTATGCCGTGCTCACTTCGGCGCTGGGGATCTGCGGCATAGCCTTGCAAGGTGAACAGCAGCAGGCGGACTCCTGGGTGACCGAGGCCGTAGCTTGTGCAAAGAAGTTCTTCGACACCCAGGGAGAGGACGGCGGATGTATGGAGGGGCCCGGCTACGGCACCTACGGCGCCGATGCCTTGGCCCGTTTCATCCTGGCACTGGAATCCGCCGGCGTGCCGCACCAGATTGTCGAGCATCCGTTCTTCGCGACGCTGCCACGGTATTGCATCAGCCAGATGTGCCCGAACGACAAGCGGCACACCGGGTTCGGAGATTGCTGGTCTTCGCAGCCGTTTCCGCTGTGCATGACCCTGCTGGCACTGCGAGGCAATCCCGACGCCGTTTGGTACCTCGACGAAATCGGCTACGTGAGAGCGTGGTCGATCGAGCAGTTGCTGACCGTCGGCCTACACGCGGAGAACTTCGCGACCCCGAAAAGGCCGACGTGGAATCCCTCGCGAGCTTTTGTGGATATCGGCTACGCATCACTGCGCGACGGGTTCAACGTCGACGCGGCCTTTATGGCATTCAAGGCCGGCCCGCCAACGCGGGTGATCGGACACAACCACCGCGATCACAACAGTTTCCAAATCCAGTTCAACAATGCCTGGATCGCCACGGATCCGGGCTATGTCGGCTACTTCGATCCGCCCGACAACAAGTACGGTCGTTGCACCTTGGGACACAATACGATCACTCTGGACGTGGACGATGACTATCTTGGCAACATGAGCTTCCCGCTACTCGGGCACGATCAGATGCGTTTGAATGGCGCGCGAATCGTGTCGCACGCATCGAGTCCGGGGTTCGACTACGTCCGGGGCGAAGCGGCCGACGCCTACAACCCGGTCGCCGGCGGCGCCACTGCCCGGATCCATTTCTGGCGATCCGGGCAGGCGGGCGGCTTCGCCCGGATCGACGGACCCAGCCCCAGCAGCCAGCAGTGGCAGCAGTACGAGTTTTCCGGCATCGCACCCGAGCAAGCGGTCGACTTCTGCCTGGCCTTGCAACTAGGTGGCGGCTGTGAAAGCGTCTGGTACGACGACGCCGAGATACTCGTGGATGGACAGAAGCTGGATCTGCCTAATCCCGGCTTCGAAGACGGCGTCACCCACTGGTCGCCACGGAACAAGCCTGGGGAGCATACGATCGACGAACAGACCGTGCATTCTGGAAAGCGAAGCGCGCGGATTACGTCGCCCGGCGGCTACTACTACTGGCTGCCGGAAAACAAGCGGCTGCCCATCCATCCCGGGCAGAAGATCACCGCTCGATTCTGGGCGAAGATTTCTCCCCCCGAGCCGGTCATGGAAAGGGCGGACCGAGAGATTCTGTTCATCAAGCCCTACGTCTTCGTGATTCGTGACACGCTCGTCTCGCCCAAACCGCACGCCTTCAGCTTCGTCTTGCATACGCTCGGCGGCATCCAGGTCACGGGAGGCAATTCCGCGGTTCTCACCAGTCCCGGCCGGGCTCGTCTGGAGACGCACGTCTTCTCGCCCTCGGGCATTACGCTCACATCCAATTCATTTCCTGGCGCCGAACAACGCGGCCCCTACCTGAACGCTGTTACGGACAAGGCAGATTCCACCGTGATCACGTCGGTGCTGATCGCCAGGACGGCTGCCTTCAAGCTCACGAACCCCGGATTCGAGGCGGGCATGGTGGGCTGGACGCCACGGGGGATGCCCGGTTGGTTGAAGAATCACGTCATCGACCAGCAGGTATTCCACTCCGGCCAGAGATCCGGTCGTCTCGATGGCCCCGGTGGCTATTACTACACCCCGCGACTCGACGTAGAACCGGGCGCCAAGATCACCGTGCGTTTCTGGGCGAAGCTGGACGGCAAAGAAGGCCGTCACGCCACGATCTACTGGTGGCAGAAGAACCGGGCATCCGGCAACGCCACCGGCGGGCAACCCGGTCCGGTTATCTCGGCAAACGAGTGGAAGCAGTACGAGTTCACCGCGACCACCCCGGACGATGTACGGCAGGCCTGTGTGGCCCTGAACTATTTTGGTGACGGTTCCATTTGGTACGACGACATCGATGTCTCCATAGACACGAAACACAAGATCATGCCGGCCGGTCGCGTCACGGCAGTCGATGACGCTCGGCAGGGTGTGGTGATCGAGCTGGATGAGCTGCGGTACTTGGTTTCTTTCGCGGGCGGCAAGACGACTCTTGCCGGCCGAACGCTCGCCCACGACGGCAAGACGGCCTGCGTCAGTCTGGACGCGCAAGGTAAGCCAGTCGCCGCATGGCTGCTCGACGGGACCCGACTGCATTTGGACGGCGAAACGGTTCTATACCAATCTGCCACATCGGCGGTCACACCACGTACAATCGAGTAATTCGACCGATTGATCACTTGTGTTCAGGACGTGCTTGGCGAAACTCGCAAAGGCTCCGTGTCTTGTACGGCTTGACCTTACGGGAACAAATGCGGACGATTGCATTGGGAAACACCTTAAAGCGTTCCCGCATATGGAGTCATCATGCTCACTGGCCGTCTCACGTTGCTGGCTGTCGGTTTCATCACACTCATGGGGGCCACGTCCCGAGGTCAAGTCGAACGGATCTGGTTGACGCACCGCACGACAGACCCCAGCAAGATCGTGGTCAATTGGACGACGAAGGAGCCAGGGGAATCCGTGGTTCGGTACGGGACAACAGACCAGTACGGCCGAGAGGTCAGGATCGACGCTAGCACGACACTCCATCACGTCGAGATCCCGATCCCCGAACGAGACAAGACCTACCACTACAGCGTTTCCACTGGAAACCAGACCTCGCCCGATGCCATGTTCAAGGCTTACCCGACCGATGTTCTGCGGGTGGCCGTCGTCGCCGATTGGCAGGGCAAACCGGACCTGCCTGGGCTGATCAGCGATGACGTTCATCTCCTTCTGACCGCTGGCGACAACATCTCCGGCGTCTACCAGCGTTGCGGTTCCGGCAACACAGACTGTATCAAGCCTTATGCAGATCTGATCGACCGGTACCCTGCGCTGTTTCGGTCCACTCCGTTCCTGCCCGTCCTGGGCAACCACGACAAGCAGATCCGTCCAAGAGGGCCGAAACCTCCGGCCGAACCGGTCTACGACATCGACGCTACGGCGTTTCGCCGTTTCTTTGAATTGCCCGGCGACGAGTGGAAATGGCACTTCGACATCTCGGACTTCGGCGTTCGGTTTGTCGCACTGGACTTGAATCACACATCCGACATGGGGACGACGTGGCAGGCATGCCATCCCTTCGATAAAGAGTCAGCCCAGTATCGGTGGTACGACAAGCTGACGTCAGGTCCGAGGCCGCCGCTGACGGTGACGTTGTACAACGAGTGGAACAACAGTGTCCGTGCCAAGGAGGGCGGGTCGTGGGGCAAGATGCTGAGCCGTGGAACGACCGCCATTACCGGCTTCGGCTACTATGCTGAGCGTGCCGAAGTGGATGGATTCACCTGCTACAACACATCGCTCAGCGGCAAAGGCGACCGCTATCCCGACCGGTACTCCAAATTTCTGGAAAGTGAAGACAACTACATCCTGCTGACGTTCACGAGGAAGCCTCTGGAAATAACCGTCGAGATCAAGGGGTTGTATGGCAAGGTACTGAATGGTAGTGCGAGGAACGGAGTCCGAGGACGACAATATACACCTTCACCAACAGCGTCTTTGTGGGTTCC
>JAJSAJ010001028.1 GCA_024274855.1 Planctomycetota bacterium
GACACTGACCGATCCCGACACTGATCAAACCCGACACTCAACGGAAACCGCCTCATGAGTCAGCGTCGTGCCGTGCTCCGCGGCAGGGCCATTCGAGCAACGGGCCATTCGAGCTCGACACCGGCTGCGTCCATGCGTCAGCCGCTTAGATCCTCCAGTTGCTTTCATGTCCCAGTCATTGCTTACTATGCAGGCGGTCGTGGTTTTTTCAGGATTTTCTGGGATACTGACTGATTTCTCTTTCTTCGCGGGCTTGGCCAGTAACGGCAGGTATTGCCGCGGCAGTACGAACAGTTCGCGGGCACCAGTCAATAGAGTGGAGGGACCGGCTCCAGACCTTCTTTCGCATCGGGGTCAAACGCAAAATACAGAGCCGCTTCACGGTCCAATGCATCGGAAGGAGTCATGTTTTGGTATGTCAAAATCGGATAGATATAATTCTCAAAAAGCATGTCAAGTGGCAAAGGAAACGGAGTTTGGGGAAGCTCCCCCAGACAGACCATACTTGCCTGGCGCCGCGAGCAGTTCGGATGCAGATAGTTCAAGCGGGGATCGATCTGGACGGCGACGTGGGCCCTGTCAGGCTCAATGAAGAGATTTGGCCGATAATAGATCGCACCGCATATCGGGCCAGGATCGAGCTGAACCGGGCCATCCGACAACGGTTTTCTCTTAAAGGGCCGGTCGATCTCGAATCGAAATGTCATGGGAACAGGACCGGCTTCCGGACGGACCCTGAGAATCGACGTTTTGCTGAACAGATTCGCACGGGAGGTCTCCCAGTTCGCAACGAAGAACTGGCGACTCAGCTGACCGAGCGGAGTTTGTTCGTCGGGCAAACCGGACGCAACACGGGCTTGACGCATCAGTTGCTGAACAGCCTCGCTGGGGACCGAGTGCATGGGTTCATGTGTCACAGTACTTCTCGCTCTCTTGAAAATCGGTTCGGGATGACCTGACAGTCAGACTCGCGGAACACCTGGATTCGAGCTGGATTCGCCTCCAGACAACACGAAACGGCGATCCGGGCGGTTCGGCATACAGACAACCACCATCGCACCGGCAGGAATCCCCAAACGGTCTAAACCGACGTGTAATATATTGAGCTCCGCTGCCCGCGCAGCTGACAGCGAACCCAACTCCGTTTCTTGGAGCCACTCCATGGCTGTCCCGCATGCGCCGCACACCGGCGGCTCGGCCCACGGGGTTCCTGGAGCGTCAAGTGTCGCGCCACATGAACAAAACGCCTGCAGGCTAAGCGGATGCTGATAAAAACTAATTGCAAGGTCGGGCGTTCCAACGTCACGCTCAATAATGGCCATCAGCTCACTGACGGAAGTCTGCTCAACCGGGGCATTCAGACGTGTCAGCGTCCAGCGTCGATGCCCGCTCAGACATTCGACGGATCGTTCGAGTTTCAGGTGGATCAGACGCATGTTCGTGAGGTCGAGGAGGACTTCGGTATTGGGGACAAGCAGGGTGTCATTGCCGGTGACAAGCCGCTGTGCCTGAAGCAAAGCGATCGACGCGATGGCCCCGCCAATGGCCCCGCCGGCTTGCGTGGGCGCCAACTGAGTCGCCCAGGGCCCCGGACATGCTTTGCGCGTGCGGTGCTTCAATAGGTCGTCCAAGGAAAATGAGCAAAGCTGGCAAGCAGCATCCGGTAATGTCCCGGAGCTCGAAACCCGCCCCAGCTCCATCTGCCCCGAGCCATCGACGGCCGCGCGAAGCAAGGGAACTCCCAAGCCGTTGCTCAGCTCAGTCAACGTCCAGACCAGCCGAGGATCGTCGGAGCAGTCGATCAAGACATCACACTGTGCGAGCGTTTCGATACTTGCATGCTGGATGGTTGTTTGAAAACTGAGCACATGACCGAGGCGGATGCGATCACAATCCGCACGAACATTATCCACTTTAGGAACCCCAACTTGGCCATACTGGGTTGTCCTGTTGGTGGGTTCGGTCTTATCAGGATCCCAGATCCGCACCTGTCCGATCCCCGACAGCACCGCCTCCCGGGCAAGACGACCGCCAATCAAACCAGCGCCGACAATTCCTAATACGCCTTCGCGCCAACGCTCGATCCGCCCATCGCGAAACGTAACCGTCTGGTGGAGCCGCCCCACCTGCTCGGCCTCCAACGCAGGGTCAACAGATGCAGGGCCAAAGGATTCAGGGACAAAGGATTCAGGGACAAAGGATTCGGCTGGTACATCGGAGCCCGGTCGCCGACAGGCAGCACCGGCTGAAGGCTCACTCGCGACGGATTCCTTAGTGTCCGAATCACGGGCGTTAGCCGTTGAGAAACAGGGCCAAGTCATCGGATGTCCTCCTGGGCTGGTGAACGGTGGGCTGCCACGCCTCCTGGTCGGGACGATAGCCGCAGTTAGCACACTTGATGCGAGAATCCGGCGACATGGCCATGTCCCACGCATCCGCCTTGTAAATAGCACCACACGAAACGCCCGGCAGACCGGGACATATCTTGATGCACTCACCGGGC
>JAJSAJ010000105.1 GCA_024274855.1 Planctomycetota bacterium
ACCCATGGGACAAGCCCATGGGGGTCCCTCGACAACCATTCTCCTCCATGTGGCTAAACAGTTACTCACATTTCAAATAATTCCTTGCGAGAAGCTGTCTAGGACCTGAACTGATGCACGATCCGCGCTATCCGTAACACCACGGGCCAAAGAGAAACGAGTCATTCTGGGCTGGTGAGCTGACAGAGCCTTGCCAAACAACGTGTCGCGCCGGTAGCATCCATGCGGGCGTTCCTTTGGCGGGAGAGAGTGTGTTGCTACTCTCAATTTCGCAGAAGGACGTCCATTTCACATAGATCAATTCTCGTAAGTGTTCGCGAGACGCACGCATTGGGCAAGACTCTCACAGCCACAAGGAATGCAGCATGTGGGATAGCAATTCCCGAACTCGCTTCTTTACGCCAGCACAAAGACCACAAATTCACCGCTTTTTCTTGGGACTGGCCAGATCGTACCCCTACCAGCTGCGGTAGCCGGGAAACGAGGGTGCGTATTTGCGATGAATATCGAGGGCCTTCGTTTCCTCGACCGGCACAATTCTCGCCAGACGGTGCGGCACGTACCGGACTTCGTAGGCGATCCAGGCAAGCCACTTGTCTTCGGGCTGGGTCCGCATCGCTTCCAACGCGTCGCGGCCGGCCGCATGGTATTGGAGCATCGCGTTGCCCACCACGCGCCAGCCAAAGGCAGCATCGGGCAGACAGCATCCATCTCCATACATTCGGAACCGACGTTGCAAGATATCCAAGGTTGCTTGGCGTTCCTCCGTAGTGGAAAGACCATGAAAATATCCCAGGCCCCAGGCAGCGCGCAGTCGCACGGTCGCGGCGACGTCCGCGGCGGCCAGTGCGCGCAGGTCCGAAACCAGCTCGCGCTGCTGTGCCGAACCGATCTTCTGCCTGAGTCCCACCAGGGAAGTGATCGCGTGGTAACGTACCCGGTCGTCCTCGTTGTCGTCTCGCATCGCACGGCGCAACGGCGCGTACACCCCCTTTGTCTCGTGGTCCCTGCCGATGACATACAGGGCCCGAACCGCCACTTCGCGCCCGGCGTACACCGGACCGGTAGCGGCTTGTCGGAGCAGCGGAAGAACCTCCGTCCCCATGGCGGCCAGGGCATCGACACAGGCTTCTTTCATCTGGAAATAGCCGTGTTGCCCGAGCGCACGAAAGATCGCCTCGGCGCTTCGTGGACCGTGCACGGTTGCCAGGGCGCCGGCGGCGGCGATCCGGACGCTGGATTCGGGATCGGCCAGCCCGCGTTCGAGCACGTCAACGTGGGCCGCGTCTTTCCGCGCCGCAATAGCAAACATGACCCGCCGCCGGACCAGAACATCAGGATCACCGGCCAAGGCCGCAACGCCATCCATCTCCAGTACGAGCTTTCCGGTCTCCACATCGTTAACCGTCTGCAGACGCAGCCGCCAGTCCGAACTGCGCAAAGTCGTGGCCGAAGCAGGCTCCAGGCAAAACCGTTCGATGCCATTGCGAGCCCAGGTGATCACGGCAACAGGCGTCACGCCCCGAGCGATGTAGGGTCGCCAAACAGGATCGAATGGATCCGTCGCGCGGACGGTGATTTTGACCGGTGTACCGGCACATGCCTGCAGCACCAAGTCCAGTGTCCTCGTCTGGTCCTTGGTCGCGGCAAGCTGTACCCAAAGCTCATCGACGATGCCTTCCCGAACCCACGCACGCCAGTCCAGATAAATCCTTCCGGTGCCACGAAGTTTCTTTCCCCACCAAGGTTGCGTGAAATCCGGCTCGACCGCATCCAGGATCATACATAGCGTTTTCTTTTTCGGGGCCAAACGGCTATGCAGTTCGCGAAGAAAATCAGTGACGAATCTACCGCGGCAACGATACCACCACAGCTTCTGTGCCGGCGTGAGAGGCTTCTCGCGGGGATCAACACCCGGATACCTCTTGGAAAACTCCGCCAAAACAGGCAGATTGTACCCAAATTCGTCTTCGTAGCGAATGCCACAGTTTTCCACGTAGGTATAGAACGTCACGCCATCGTAGTGGAATCGTTCCACATTATCGACGTAACGGTCGACGACGATCTTTCGCACTTCCGGGTAGCAAAACGATATCGGCCCCGGACAACGGCGCTCGCTCCAGCGATCCATGGCACACCATTCGGGATGCCCGATGCGCAACGTGTCCTCGAACAAATAGGGCCCGACGATGCCGATGTCCGGTTGCACGCCGAACTCGAACAGGCCGGAGTAAAGGAAGAACTCCATCCCTCGGTGCTGGCACGCCGCTGCGGCAGCCTGGTTGATTTTCAAGTCGTTGTACAGATGGTGCTTCCAGGCAGTCCAGTCGTATTGCAGCGACGTTTCCTTCCCCACCTTGACATATTGATCCCACATCATCGACTGGCCACCTCGCCAGTAAAGGCGGTTGATGCCGTAGGTCCGAGACATCCATTCGGTCATCGCCCGAATAGTCGCGGGGCTGTCGACCGGCTCCCGCTGGCGCACCCAGAGGTGGTCGCCCGTGCCACAGAAGGCGTAGAGCGGAAACGGTTTTTCATGGCCGTTTTCTTTGCCAAAGGCCACCGCCATATCCGCAAACAGTACGACTGCCAACAGCAGAATTCCCTGCATCCGCTTCCTGTATCCACAAGATTTGCCATTCATGCCAAGTTCTTCCAGGGTTTGCGTTGCTGCGTTATGTGGACAGCTACTGCTTGGCTTCTGGTCCATAGACCATGGAAACCTGGAGACCGCCACCTTGGCTCGTGTAAAAGAGGCGGCCATTGGAAGCAATCGAACCAACGCAGGCGTTCGGATCAACAGCCGGCCCGGAGGAAACGAACTTGCGTGTTGACGTGTCGAATACGTCCATGTTGGGGCCAAACAGGTAAGGCTCGGAAAGAGTGTATCTGGTACACATATAGGGTTTGTCCACCGCAGTCAGGATTTTTCCGGTATCCTTGTCGAGCAGATAGAGAAAGCCGTTTCGAGACTGACTGCACGTGAAGAGGAACTTCGCCCCGATGGTGATCCCGTGGATAGCCTGCAGCAGCGGATCGGACTCCCAAACCAGCGTGCCGTCACGCGCGTCGAGACACCACACATGGCCATGGCGATGTTGGGACTCCGCGGCATAACCGCCCAGATACAAACGCCCGTCCTTTCCGGAGATTGTGCAGCCACTGTGAACGGCGTGCTTTGTTGTCAGCCAAATAACCCGACCTGTCTGTGGCTCGATGGACGCCGTGATACCTGTGCACGCGTCATCGGTCCTTCTTGCCGAGCCGCCGAAATAGCACGAGTAGTAAAGCGTGTCGTCCACCAGACATAGACCCGCATCATCCCCGCCTCGGCCGTACTCCGAGAAATCCTTCGTCCAAACCTCCTTGCCCGTCTTCAGGTCGTAAGCGCGCACCAGCGGTCTTTGGTTCCTGGGGAATGAGTTGATGGCTCCATGTCCGAAAAGCCAGTTCATTTTGTCCCCAGTTCGGCCGGCGGCATACTTGCCCGTACTGAACATGTAGATGACGAGGTTTTTGTGCACGATTGGCGGCAGTTGCCGGTTCCAGCTTGGCGAACCACTGAAAGGCGATTCCCAAACGAGCTCTCCCGTCGCCGCATCCAGACAGCGAAGACGGCACTTCTCAAGACCAGCTTGGGGGACCAACAGACGCTCTTTGTAGTAAAGCGGCGTGGTATAGGAGATGTGCACTCCGGGAAAGTATCGCCGCCATAACAACCGACCGGTCTCTTGCTCGACGGCGAAGATCTGGCCCTCAGCGGTATGCGTGTACATTCGGCCCCCACCACACGTGGAAAAGTGTTTCACCGTCCCCTCATTCCGCCGAATCCACTTGATCTTGAAAGGAGGTACTACCGCCTGATTCTTCACATTCGTATTACCCCAATCACCGAAACTGGTAAACCAATTGTACTTGGGATCGGTGAATTTGGTTGTCAACGGACTTCGGATCTTCTCCAGATGAAGATCCTTCGACGGCAACGGTGCCTTGCCGTCCGGCCCCAAGACATACAGGTATCCATCTTCACAACCGAAGTACACGCGTCCATCGCAGACGGCAGCGGGAGCCGAGATCGCCTTGCCGAACGCGGTTGTGAACGACCATACCTTGCCGCCGCCAGATACGCCGCCGCCAGATACGCCGTTGTCAGAAAGGGGGACGACGTAAAGGTTGCCGTCCAAGCCGCCGTAGATGGCCGTGTCGCGAAGCAGCACCGGCGCTGCAATCGAGGGGTAGCCGCCCAGGTACTGAATCGACTTCCGGCCGGGCGAATGCTTGCAGAATCCAAACTTCTCTTCTGGGCGGCAACGAAACACATCATTGCCACGTACACTCACCTAAGAGAAACTGAGTGACCCAGGTAGACTGGCTCCGGTTTCGGTCCCGGGGACGCTGCTTGCCTGCACCTCGCCGTCGACAAGTCTAAGTCGCTCCACCTCGCCACCGTTATCGATTCGATGAGACTGCCGATAGACGGTCCCGGCTTCGCCCACACTAAGGCCAAACGTCGTAACCCTTGTGGGATAGCTGTCCCCGCCGTCATACAACGAGTGAGAACGGTGCACCGCACGAAACGCGGCATGATCACCCGTGTCTTGCAACCAGACCAGTGATGCACCGGCGGGTAGTACGAGCATCTTTCCATAAAGGGCCAAATTCCGCGAACAGCAGAATTGTTCGTCATACGTAACTCGCTTCCCCTTGTGCTTCAACCAGTCTTCACCACTCCAGCGGTTACCGGTGAACCCTAGCTGTTCCTTGACAAAGTCCCAGCTCCAACAAATGGTCCCGTCAGGCTCGAGCGAATAGACCCTCGCGCCAAGCGTGGCAAAATAGACCCGGTTTTCCCCGACAACAGGCGCACTGAAGATCGGCTCGCCGCAAACGATTTTCTTGACCACCTTTCCGCTGGCTGCATCCAACACGTAATACGTTCCGGCCATCGTGCCGAAGTGAAGATAGCCTCTCGTGATTGCGGGCGAAGAGACATTATTGTAGTTGGCTTTGTTACAGTTGGCTCCGCTGCCGCGTGTGGCGACCTTCCAAACCACCCGCAATGTTGATGCGTCGAAGCAGTAGGCCACGCCGGCTCCATCCACCACATAGACCCGTCCTTCGGCCACCACCGGTGCGGTAAGTACCGCATCGGTCAACGCAACCGTGCCGACCAATCCAAGGGGCGTGTTCACGCTTCGGGCAGACACGTTGCCCGAATGGCGGCAATCGTACTTCAACTGCAACCAACTCTCTCCGGCAAACGCGTCGGCAGGCCCCAACAGAAAAACAAGCAGCAGGCCTAGCGTTCTCGTGCGGGTACGTCTGGAAATGCAATGTTTTGACATGCGAAACTCCCTGAAGAAAAACTGATATCCGTGCTATTCTTGCTGCGGTCTGCCAACAGCAGGCAAGGTAGTCGCGCTGTCACAGCCGCCCTGAAAGATTGCGGGACAATCCAATCTATCAGGTTTTTCACTTGCGTGGGGGTCTGTACGCGGAAGAGTGCGACAGTTATTGATTGGCGAATCCTTGGTCCCTTGGGCATCGGCGGCCTTGATCGTAAGGTGGTCCAGGTAGGTCCCGCTTGCCGAGCGGGACATGGTGTAATCCAGGACACTACAAGAGGTTTGGAACTGCAGCCGGAACCTGTTTGCCCGCTGCTGGACCGGCTAACGATCAAGGCCGCATCGGCTTGTTTATCGTCCGCAAATCGGGTAAGTAGGTGGTTATTGTACCGTTCTGTGGAGAGACTGGATGACGCATGAGCGCAAACAAATCGAAGCGAACTTGAAATTGCATGTCGAACGGCTTGCCGGCTTGATTGGTCCGCGCACGCTGGCGCAACCAACGACAATTGCAGCGACGATCGGCTATGTCCACAGTCTCTGGAACGACATGGGCTATGAAGTGGGAAACGAAACCTTCGATGCACTTGGCGATGAAGCAACGAATCTGATCGTCGAGCGAGAAGGAGCAAAGCGAGTCGACGAGATCGTGTTGCTTGGCGCACATTACGATACCATCACGTCGACGCCTGGTGCCGACGACAATGCATCGGCCATTGCGGTGCTGCTTGAGGTCAGCCGCCTGCTTCGTGACCACACGGGTCGAAGGACAGCACGCTATGTCGCCTTTGCTTGCGAGGAAGCGCCCTACTTCAATCTCGATTCGATGGGCAGCCAGTATCACGCTCGAGAATCTCGGCGGCGTGGAGACAGGATTACCGGTATGCTTTGCTTGGAAATGGTCGGTTATTTCATGGACGAACCAGGAACGCAACAGGTACCGCCGACAATCCCAAAGTTCCTGCACCCGTTCTTTCCACGGCGAGGCAACTTCCTGGCCGCCGTCGGTAACTTGGCTTCATGGAGACTCGGATGGCGTTTTCGACGTGGATTTAAAAAAACAACTCGCCTGCCACTGTTTTCCATTGTGCTCCCCGAGAAGGTTCACGAAATACGATTAAGCGACAACAGTTCGTTTTGGGATCAAGGTTATCCGGCATTGATGCTGACGGACACCAGTTTTTTGCGCAACCCAAACTATCACCAGGAGACTGATACACCGGACACCCTGGACTACGCTCGCATGGCCGAAGTCACACTGGGGGTCGTCGGTGCAATGCGGAAGCTGCTCGGTTGATCAAGCCTCAAGCAGCACGATTCGGCGAGAACGCAGACAGCCCGTTCCCGGCCTTCCAAGGTGTGTTCCGCGAGTCTGTGAACGGCTATACTGGGTTTGGCGAAGTCACACTCTGCAGACGCGTGGAACAAGAAACCAAGAGGAGGAATTGTCGTGCGATTCTCTTTGCTCGCATGCTCATTGGTAATGAGCTTTCTGATTGACTCGGGATCGGACCGGACTGCAATAGCTCAACCGGCAGAAATAATCAAACAGTGGACGTTCGATACCGACGGCAACAAAGAGGGCTGGACCGGAACGAATGGCCTGGGAGATGTCGTCGTCCGCAACGGCCTTCTTCGTGGAATCATAACCGGACGGGATCCGTTTATTGTCATCCCCAAACTCAATTTGCCGGCACGTCCGTGGAACGCCTTCCAAGCACGGCTGCGCATCGTTCAAGACGAACCATTGCCGCAACGACGGGGTGAGCTGTTCTATACGAATTCCAACAAAGGACGCTATGGAGGATTCTCTCAGGCCAAGACGAGAATATGGACCGCGCAGGACGCTAACAAATGGGGTATTATCAACATTTATCCGTTTTGGAGCAGCGAGGGACGAATCATTAAGTTGCGGCTTGATTTTCCCGCACCCGCGGAAAACCAGATCAACAAAGCGGTCGTTGAAATTGACTGGATAAGAATCATCGATTTGAAACTGGAAAGTCAGCCAGACATCAAACCGGCCTGGACTATCGAAGACGGCAAGACCGATTCCTGGGACTCACCGATGTTCTCCCTGGATGCGGAGCAGATCGGAAGTTGGTTGACAATCGGCGTCTCTCTTGACGCTCCGCGATCCGTGGAGTTCTCCTGGATGAACGGTAAGGGAGCCTTCTACTCAACGATCATTCCACTTAGGAGCAATTCAACGGAACTGGTTAACATTAACCTGGCAAACAACAAATACTGGAAAGGGCGTATTCATCAATTCAAGCTGCGCGTACTGCCCGACTTGCAATCGAAAGGCACTGCGACGCTCCGATCGGTTGCGATTAATCTCCGACCGATGGGTCCGGCGAATATCGACGTCATGTTCCGCGGAATCGAAGACGCCGTCGTCCGCGCCGGATACGAAACCTCGTTCTTTCTAGACCTGGTCAACAACGGAGGTGAGGAGACTCCGACATTGACGTTGGACGGCGTGAAACTGCCCGATGGCGTTTCATTGACCGCAACAGAAGAACAGAAACGGATTGAACCCTTCAAGATCGGGGAACGTCGTCGGATGTCGTTTCCTCTCAAGGTTGCCAAACCGGTCGAGGGAACGATCTCGTTGGACCTGGCGGCATTGGGAAAAGCACCATTCACCGTTGTTCCATTGAGAATACCGATTTCCGTCTTACCATCCCTGAATCTACCCAAGGCGAACTACGTACCCAAACCACAACCAGTGAAATCCGAATACGAAATCGGCGCACTCTACTTCCCCGGCTGGTATCAGGGACATTCCTGGTCCCGAGTCTGGAGCCGTTGCCCCGTTCGGCGTCCTTTGCTGGGATGGTACGACGAGTCCAGCCCGGAAGTTATCGACTGGCAGATCAAATGGTCGGTTGAAAACGGAATCCAGTATTATCTGGTGGACTGGTACTGGAATAAAGGCAACCAGCATCTGGAACATTGGATCAAGGGGTTTCAGCAAGCGAAGTACAAATCCTACCTGAAGTGGGCCATGATGTGGGCAAATCACAACGGACCTGGAAGCCACTCGCTCGAAGATCAGGCCAAGGTCACGCAGTACTGGATCGACAACTACTTCAATACCCCTGAATACTATCGTATTGACGACAAGCCGGTTGTCATGATCTGGTCGCCCGCCGGTATGGACAGGGACGTCATTGAGATCGAAAAGAAGAAAGGCCACAAGCTCAAGCGGGGCGAAGGGGTCAAGGCACTGCTCGATTTGTCACGGGACATGGCCAGAAAGGCCGGCTTCAAGGGTATCTATTTCGTGGCCATGAAATGGCCCGAGGCCTCGACAGACGCTGCCGATATTCAATGGCTCGCCGACGCGGGATTTGAAATGACCTCCATCTACCATTTCATGGACGACGGAGGAAAGGCGGTTACCCGTCGCAAGTTCAACTTTGATCTTGTTGTCGAAGCGTCCAAACCGTTTTGGGAAAAGAGGAACGAGACGGGAATTCTCCCGTTCTTGCCAAACTTGTCAACCGGCTGGGACGACCGTCCCTGGAACGACCATTGTTGGATCGCGGAACGAACTCCGGACAAATTCGCCAAAATCTGCCGACAGTTCAAACAGTTCTCGAAGGAGTCGGGAATCAAACGTGCAGTGCTCGCGCCCGTCAATGAATGGGGCGAAGGATCTTACGCCGAGCCCTGCCGCGAGTTCGGATTCAGAATGTACGAAGCCGTGCGCGACAACCTCTGCGAGAAACCGGAATCCGGCTGGCCGCTAAACTACGGCCCCAAAGACGTCGGATTGGGGCCCTACGAATACACCGAAGCGAAAGATTGAGCGGGAACAAGTGGGTTGGAAATGGCATCATTTTGAGGGGGCGGCTCTTGAATCACAGAACTTCAATCCGTTCCGGCAAGATCCAGAAAGACAATGCTCGACGGATTGCCCACCGGGGTATAACGACCGGTGAATTCGAGACCGCCCTTCTTGCGATCCACCTGGAAGATGGCAATGCTGTCGGCGCGTTGGTTGCAGCAATAGAGGAACCGGCCAGTTGGATCGAAATTGAAGCTGCGAGGATAGTTCCCTCGTGTCCATTCTTCCCCTACGTAGGTGAGGCCACCATTCGGACCAATGGAAAAGATCCCAATGCTGTCGTGTAGCCGGTTGCCAGCATAGACAAATCGCCCATCGCCTGAAACAAGAATCTCGGAACAGAAATTGCTGCCCGCAAACCCAGGCGGTAACGTGGAGATCGTCTGCCGTGCCGCCAGCCTTCCCTCTTGAACATCATAGTCAAACAGCACGACCGTCGAGCCTTCTTCCTGAATGGAGTAGAGCCAGCGACCATTGGGATGGAAATGAAAATGCCGAGGCCCGTCACCAGGTGGCAACGAGACCGCAGCAGGCCGATTTGCAGTCAGCACGCCCTTCCTCGCATCGAATTTCCAGACGAACACCTTGTCCAATCCCAAGTCAACATGCAGTACGAAACGCCCGGAAGGATCGGCCTGGATCATGTGCGCATGCGTCCGGTCATGGCCGCTGATGGCAAAGCTGCCCGGTGGCGAATTGGTCGCCTTGGTGGGACCCAGCGTGCCGGCATCTTTCTTGATGTCCGTGGCATTACTCAACCGACCGTCGGGCAGAATCGGGAGCACGGCCACGGAACCGCCAAAATAGTTGGCCACCAACAAGGACCGTCCTGACGGATGGATGCTCACATAGGTCGGACCAGCGCCGCCGGAGCGGACGGTGTTAAGTAACGTCAAATGCCCATCTGCCCGATCGATCGAGAAGGCGCTGACCGTGCCCTGTTTGTCTTTACCCACGCGATCTGTCTCATTGGCGGAATAAAGTCGGGTTCCGGCCGCGTTAAAAGTCAGGCAACTCGGGCTGGTCCCCATCGCGTAAATGCCGACGGGCGTCATTGCGCCGGTGGCACGATTCACTTGGAAAAGATGGATGCCACGACCATTGCCCGGGGGCAGATCCACCTGCGTTGACAACACATCGCGAAGCGGAGAACTGAAGGTGCCGACATAAGCCATCAGCGGCCTGCGCGCTTCTTTCAATTGTGCGCCGAGCAGACCGGGGGCGAGCGACGCGGTCCCCGCCAATGCGGCAGAAGCTTTAAGAAATGAACGCCGCGAAACGTCGTGTAGAGTCATGGCAAAAGACAGTCTATATCGTTGATGTGGCGTTTGGAACCAATGGTATACGTGCTCGAGACATGAATATTAGTGGCTCAGGATTGGCTTTCCGTCCACTTGATCAATTCGATGGACCAAGCGAGAGAGTACAAGCTGGCTGTGGCGAAAGGAGCTCGGCAACGGGAAGAGCAAACTCACTCGCAATTCAACCATATCGTGCGCCAAGGTGCCAATCTCGCTCAGTCACGCGTCGAAAAGGGTTTCAATCGCACCAGCAAGCAAAAACGCTATCGTTGGTACCCGCGCCGCCGGATCTGGTTCTGGTTCGCCTTTTGATCACGACGAGGGCAGTCAACTCTTGCCAGGTGACATTTCCGGGTCTTCCGGGAAACTAGTGGGTAGATTCATCAATGGTGCAACCAAACAGCGCCACGAGGAACCTCCGCTCGGGCTCGACGAAAGGGGCCGCCCCTACCACCATCACCTTCGCATCGCCCCCAGAAACGCTGGGCGAGG
>JAJSAJ010001029.1 GCA_024274855.1 Planctomycetota bacterium
CGCATCTTTCGCAGTCGAATTTGCGTCGGTGTGACTTCGACAAGCTCGTCATCTTCGATATATTCGAGAGCCGCTTCCAACGCGAGTCTTCTTGGCGGTTTCAACAGGATGTTCTCATCATTTCCGGCAGCTCGCATATTCGTCAATTTCTTTTCCCGAGTTGGGTTGACGGTCATGTCGTTTTCACGGCAGTTCTCGCCGACAATCATTCCTTCGTAGACCTCGTCTCCAGGGCCGACAAACAATTCGGAGCGTTCCTGCAGACTGCCCAACGCATAGGCAACCGCTCGACCGCGAACGATCGAGACCAGCACTCCATTGGGGCGGCGCGGCGGATCACCCTCGGCTGGTCCATAATCGGCAAAACGATGGTGCACCAGTGCGGTCCCCTGGGTCGCATTGAGTAACATCGTACGCAAGCCAATCAGGCCACGGGCCGGTATGCGAAATGTCGCGCACGAATAGTCACCTAGAGGGTGCACGTGTTCAAGCTGGCCGCGTCGCTGGCCAACGGTATCCATGACCTTGCCGAAATTCTCCGGCGGAACCTCGACAGTCAGGGTTTCAAACGGTTCGAGCCGAACACCATCTTGATGGCGGAAGATAACTCGCGGTTTGCCGATCGAAAATTCGAATCCTTCGCGCCGCATCGTCTCGATCAACACGGACAAGTGCAGCACACCGCGACCGGCAACGGCCAGGCCGTCGATGCCGTCCAGCGGTTTGATTCGTAACGCCACGTTCGCTTGAAGCTCGCGATAAAGGCGCTCACGCAGCTGGCGACTGGTCACATACGATCCTTCGCGTCCAGCCAATGGCGACGAATTAACCGTGAACATCATCTCAATGGTCGGTTCATCAACGGTCAGACGGGCCAATGGATCTGGACGATCGAGGTCGCAAATCGTGTCGCCAATTTCCACCTGGTCCAACCCGACGACCGCGGCAAGATCTCCCGCGCGGATCTCTTCGACTTCCACGCGTCCCAGGTTCTGAAACACCATCAATGACGCGATTTGAGCAGGCGATATCGACCCGTCCGGCTGTGAGAGACCGACACGTTGGCCGGAACGGAGCGTCCCGGCCGAGACCCGTCCGATGGCAACCCGCCCGACATATTGGGACCAGTCGATGGTTGTTACCAGCATCTGGAGTGATGCGTCCGCTTGGACGTCCGGTCCTGGGATCCTTTCCAGAACCAGGTCCAGAAGTGTGTTCATCGAGCTGGTCGGTTTATCGGGATCGGTTGTCGCATAGCCTTCCTTTGCGGTGGCAAACACATAGGGCAGGTCGTGCAGGTGGTCATCATCGGCAAGTTCCATCAGCAGTTCCAGCGTCTCGTCCAAGGCCTCCAAAGGCCTCGCGTCGGGACGGTCTATCTTGTTGATGACGATGATTGGCTGAATACCACACTCAAGTGCCTTGGACAGGACGAATCGGGTTTGAGGCTTGGGACCTTCGGCCGCATCGACCAGTAGCAACGCACCATCCGCCATGCGAACGACCAGTTCGACTTCACCGCCGAAGTCAGCATGTCCCGGCGTGTCGATCAAATTGATTTTCACGCCGCAATGCGGGATGGCGATGTTCTTGGATACGATTGTGATTCCTCGCTCACGCTCCAGATCATTTGTGTCCAATATGCGCTCGCCTCGGAGTTGCGAGGCGCGAAACTGGCCGCTTTGCCTGAGCAAACAGTCGATTAACGTCGTCTTGCCGTGATCGACGTGGGCGATGATTACTAAATTTCGGATGTCGTCGCGACGCACCGCGAACCTCCATTGTGCCCGTGAGCGAATAGTGTAATGACTCGGCGGCGACGCGTTCTCTTCCGCTCCCGCCTGACTGGGATGCCAACGATCTGTTCGTTGCTCGTGCCTCGTGGCCTCGCTGCTGTCCGAGCGCGCACCGTCAGTGCGGACTGATCAAGCGGGCCGACCAAGAAACAAGAGAACCCCATCGACACCCAATGCGGCCGGGGATTCATCGGATCGACAAGGTGGCCCACCAAGGGTCACGAAGCATGGATCCGACCGGGGGCACGGCAGCATCCCAATTCAGCAATGCTGCCAGTGCGCGTGCACGATATCCATAGAATAGATGCACAGGTCGGAATTGACAAGCTGTTGCCTTGCGAGTACTTGGGCAGTTCCGTTCCACCGCCGGCTCGCACGACCGACCCAAGCGTCAACGCGACTCGCCGCCGGCCGAAATGCCGAGCAGACGGGCCAAAGGGGACCTGCAAGGTGGACCTGGCGGCGTGGTTCACTCCCCAAAACACCCTTTGGCAGTGTCAGACCGGGGGGGTTGGGTAGGATATCTGCGGCAGGCTGGA
>JAJSAJ010001030.1 GCA_024274855.1 Planctomycetota bacterium
ATCGCCAGCATCGCCAAGGACATCACGTCGCTCCGTCAGGCGCAGGCAGAACTCGAAATGCTAAATCGGGATCTCGAGGCCACGGTCGAGGCGAGGACGTCGGAACTGGCCTCGGCCGAGCAGCGTAGTCGCTTGCTACTCGAATCGACCCGCGATGGCATCTTTGGCGTCGACACGAACGGCGTCGTCACCTTCGTCAACGCATCGGCGGCCAAGTTGCTCGGGTTTCAGCGTGCGGAAATCCGCGGCCAACCCGTGCATGCGCTCATTCATCATTCATACCAAGATGGCAGCCCCTACTCTTCGGAACAATGCCCGATGTGTCACGCCTACACGGAAGGCACGGTCAGTACGGTCGACGACGAGGTATTGTGGCGAAAGGACGGCACCAGCTTCAACGTGGAATACACGAGTGTGCCGATCCGGCAGGACGATGCGATCATCGGCGCCGTCGTCGTCTTCCGCGATATCAGCCAGCGTAGGAAGGCTGAAGAAGCTGTGCGCAAGGCGCAAAAAGAAGTCAGAACCAGCGAAAAACGTTTTCGTGGTTATTTCGAACACAGCCAAGTAGGCATGGCTGTGACCTCCCCGGACGCTGGATGGATTGAAGTCAATAGTCGGTTGCTACAGATGCTGGGATACGATCGGAATGAACTGCGGAAGATGACCTGGGCCGAGCTTACCCACCCGGACGATCTCGAAGCGGATATGGAGCAGTTCGGACGTATGCTGGCCGGCGACATTGACAACTACATGATGGACAAGCGATTCGTCCGCAAGGACGGCGAAGTCGCGTATACCAACCTTGCCGTTTCCTGCGTGCGTGATGAGGCCGACAGCGTCAAGCTTGTGCTCGCATCACTACTTGACATCACCGAACGCAAGAAGGCGGAGGAGGAACTGCGTGAGGCCATGCAGAAGGCTGAGGAGGCCACTCGGGCAAAATCGGACTTCCTGGCCAACATGAGCCACGAGATCCGCACCCCGATGAATGGCATCATCGGCATGACCGATCTGACGCTTGATACCGACCTGACGCTCGAGCAACGCGACTACCTGAATACGGTCAAGACGTCTGCCGACGCTTTACTCACGCTGATCAACGATATCCTGGACTTCTCGAAAATCGAGGCCGGAAAGCTGGAGATCGAACCGATTGATTTCGCGCTACGCGACACGCTGGCCGATATGCTCACCACACTCGCCAGTCGAGCACACAGCAAGGGCCTGGAGCTCGTCCATGACGTTCCATCCGAAGTCCACGACGCATTGATCGGCGATGTCCACCGCATGCGGCAAGTCATCGTCAACCTCGTAGGCAACGCCATCAAATTCACCAAGCATGGCGAGGTCGTCGTCAGTGTCGGCGAGATTAACCGGACCGACCGGAACACGACGCTCCAATTCTCCGTGCGGGATACGGGAATCGGTATCCCGCACGACAAGATCGAGGCGATATTCAAACCGTTCGAGCAGGCCGACACATCGACGACGCGACGGTTCGGCGGAACCGGCTTGGGATTGGCGATTTCCGTGCAATTGGCCGAACTGATGGGCGGGCGCGTATGGGCCGAAAGTGAACCGGGCCAGGGCTCGACGTTCCACTTCACGGCCGTATTCGGGCTCGGCAAGGCCGTCCCCGCACCCGACGTCCAACAGCGCCGAGAACTGCTCGATGGCCTTCCCGTGCTGGTTGTGGATGACAACGCGACGAACCGGCGAATCCTCGACAAGATGCTGACAAGTTGGCGAATGGCACCGCAAAGCGTGTCGGATGGCGCCGCCGCATTGGCCGCTCTGGACCGAGCCGCCAATGCGGGTGCCCCGTTTCGCCTGGTCCTTTCAGACGTCAATATGCCGGAGATGGACGGTTTCATGTTGTTTGAAAGTACCCGATCCAATCCCCGGCACCGAGACGTGCCGTTTATTCTCTTGACCAGTGCGGCCCGCCCCGGCGACATAGCCCGGTGTCGCGAAATCGGCGTGGCCGCACACCTGATCAAGCCGGTGAAGCAATCACTGTTGCTCGCCGGCATTGTCAACGCCGCGGCCGGAAAGGAGGTTGTTGCAACGTCCCACCCGACAAAAGCGACAACCAGCACACCCAAATCGGATCGGACCCTGCAAATCCTCCTCGCCGAAGACAATCTAGTGAATCAGAAGTTTGCCGTCCGTGCAATCGAGAAAGCCGGACACACTGTCGTCGTTGCCAACAACGGTATCGAGGCCGTGGACGCTTGGGAAAGAGATCGTTTTGATGTCATTCTAATGGACGTCCAGATGCCGGAATTGGATGGACTGGAAGCCACCGCGCGGATTCGGCAGTTAGAGCGGCAGCGCGGCACGACGGAATCCACGCCGATCATCGCGATGACGGCCAACGCGATGAAGGGTGACAAAGAACGATGCCTCGAGGCCGGCATGGATGGGTATGTGTCCAAACCAGTGAAACGGCAGACGCTCTTCGCTGAAATTGATCGCGTTCTGAGATCGCGGTGAGGGTAGAGATTCGAGACATCCCCTCCTTTTTTCACGCGACAGGAAAGAATGACACGCTGGGGAACCAATTCTGTCCGAGAATCGGTTCGCGAAAGGCAACCAGACTTAAACGTGCGATGAACGGAACATTGCAACAGGAGCTACCATGTCAGATGCTTTTGACGAAAAGGCCCTCATGGACCATGTCGATGATGACATCGAATTCCTCGAAGA
>JAJSAJ010000106.1 GCA_024274855.1 Planctomycetota bacterium
GAACGGACAGACTTACCAACACAAACGCCACGAGAGATAGCCAGCCAAGCAGGCCGATTTGGTTCTTCATCAGGTTATTCCTCCATTGGCAGGCCCAATTCACATTCCAACGCAGAACCGGTTGTGACCTGTCCCGGCAATTCAAAGTCCCACGTCACCAAAGAGCCTTCGGTTCCGCCACCGACGAACTCGATCCAACGAAAACGACTGCAACGTATGCACATCTTAGCAGGTTGATCGCCATGTTGCGCCGCCCGGCTCCGCAACATACGGTTCGTCCGGAAAAGACGGCGCATGGAGAACGGCCGGGTTCAAAAAACGAACCCGGCCGTCTTGAGATTGTCCCATTGCATCCGATCCGCGTGGTGGCAAATCGGCCGTCACAATCCTCCGTCCGTTGGGTGTTGAAGCACCCCATTGACGACAGGGAATCAGCCCACCGACCGGTAGCCCAAAGCACACGCTGCACATCGGGACGTCTTGAAACGAAAGCGTTCCTAGCGTCCGGTGTCGAGTGCTGTCGAGACGCGTCTTGGCCGCGTCTACTCGGCCTGCTGCTGGGCTCGGGCCTGTGCCTGAGCGGCCTGCACCTGGGGACGAAGTCGTTTCTGGATGTCGGTCTCCAGCACACCAAAAATCGCTTCATGCCGCTGCACCGATGCCGACAGGGCACCCAACAGTAGTTTTGCGGTGAAGAAATTAACGATGATCCTTTGCTTAACATTGATCGGATCGCGCGGGATACCGACCGGTTGCGGGTTCAAACCGAAATCGATGATCAGCTCTTCCGGCGTACCGGTAACGCGGCAGAAGTTCGCGTAACAGGCAATCGCATGATCGTCCTTCACCTGCAATTGCACAGGTTGACGCTCCTGTTGCTTTGCGGCTTGTTCGCCACCGGTTGCGGCTGCTTCGGCTTCTGGCTGGGTTTCCGGTTTCTTGCTGTCGTCGGCCATGCATGGTCTCCTTTTGCTGGTATGCGGCCCAATAGAAACAAATCGTTGTCAGCGTAATCGCCACGAAAAAGAAACATTTGCGGGGAAGTCCCTGCCGTACTGCGGCGAGCACCTCCGCCATAATTCCATCGCGTTCTTGTTACATCTTGAAATGAAACGTCTGGATCACAAAACGGTAGAGCCGGCGTCCCAACGGTTGCCAGCCGGTATAGATTTTTGCTTTTCCACGCAGCCCCAGCTGAAATGCCTCGTCGGACACGGGAAGGGATGCAATCGCCGGATAGGAGGTATTAAGCGGTCTTGGGACACCGGTCTGATCCGCCACGGAATCCAAATCACCTCCGGCAGCCGTCGCAAGACTGAGTGGCGTTTCTTTCAATTGTTCCAGCGCAATGCGTTCAAGGTCGGTGTCGAATTGTTTGCCAGGAAGTGCGTCGAGCATCAAAACGACGGGCACTCGAGGCTTGTTCTCCTGTTGACGCTTCAACATCGCGGCCACCACCAGATCGAGGTCACTCTGGTCGATGATGATCTCAGCAACCAGTTTAGTGGGATCACCGACCTGGCAAATGCGATCACTCGGTTCCAGAAAGGCGCCTCGGTTGCGTCTCTCCAAAGGACTACCTACCCACCGCGGCAACTGGCCATCTCGAGCGTCCCGATCGGGACGGTCAGCGACAGGCAGGACAATTCCGGATACCGGCGTCAGGACGATCAATTTTTTCTGCTCGGCTTTCCTTTCATCAAGCACCTCTTGGAGCGACTTGCGTTGCGCCAAGAGTTCATTGGCTCGCAGCCCCGCATTTTCATCAAAACGCTGGCGTTGGCGTAATACTTCCAATTCGGCATCCAATTCACTAATCTGCCCCTCAAGACGGACCACGCCGAGATCCAAATCGATGTTCTTCAATCGAGCCAGTTCATCACCTTGCTCGACAGCGTTTCCAGGACGGACTCGCACTTCATCCAACCGACCACCGACGGCCGAGAAAATCGTTACCGCGTCTCGGGGCTTCACATCGAAGGTGCAGGTCACATGAAATGGCAACGGAATAAACAGGATGACACCCACAACGGCGGCCAAAACGACCCCTGACGCGACGACTCGATGACGCTTCACTTTGTGCATCCTCCCCGGAAGATAAAAGAATTGGATTAACTGCCAGATCGGTTGAACCACAAGACCGAAGAATCCCATCGCACCAAGCAGGCGTCCGATGATCTTCAGTCCGTACGGCTCAAGCACCTTGTTCAAGAACATCAAAATCGAAAAGACAATAATCCACCGGTAGCAGACGGCTGCAATCGTGTACAAGCCAAACAGAAACCGGTTATGTTGGGGCAGAAATGGGTTTTCCGGTTGTTCAATCCCCAGACAAAGCTGAACGACGAACCGCTTTAGCACTTCTGTTGCTTTTTGACGAAGGTTCGGAATCTCGATCACATCCATCAGGATGTAATAGCCGTCGAACCGCAGTAACGGATTCCCGTTAAACAGCAGTGTGCTTACCGAACAGATGAACATCAGGCTGAGGCAGACCTGGTTCAAAACGATCGTCGGGCTGGTAAACCACCACAGGAACGTGGCCACCGAGGCGATTACCATCTCGACATACATACCCGCGGCACCAATGAATGCTCGATGCCATTTATTCGGCAACATCCACGAATCGGACACATTGCAATACAAGGCCGGTGTAAAGACCAGCAGCATGAATCCCATCTCGTGGCATTCACCTCCAAAGTACTTGCACGACAACCCGTGTCCGAATTCATGAAGCACTTTGGCAATCGCCATGCCGATTCCCATATAGAGCCAGTTCTGCCAATTCCCAAAATACTGGTGGAAAGACGGCAAACGCGACTGGAACACGTCGAATTGAACAAAGATCAACAGCAGCGCACTCAACCCAAGGAGCAGATTGAAGATCACAACCGGCTTGGAAAAGAACCACGACGTATAAGGAAAAAGCCAGTTCAGAATTCTTTCCGGATCGATACCGCGCCATCGCAGTGCGAAGACATTCGACAGCTTACCAAGCCACTCACGTCGCTTCTTCTCGCCACGCCGCTTGCACAACTGGTGGCCCTGGCCGATCGTGTCCGCGATAACCAGTCCGCTGCGATGCAGCATTCCGATGAACTGTTGCAAATCCTGATACGTGATTTTTTGCGGCGTAAACTCCTGCTCAAATTGCTCCTTGATGCTCTCGAGACTCGAATTGCCGTCGAGCATTCCCAGTATCGCGTATTCTTCCTCGTGGAATCGATAGTAATTCAGCCCAATGGGCTCCTTCACCACCCAGTAGGCTCGGCCATGATACCGCTGACGGCGCGCAGTCAAATCGGGCCGCATCCGCAAAGTAAGCGGGCGGGAAGCACTACTGACCAGGCTGTCTGCAAGAGTCGCCATTGTCAGAAAATCCAGCCTTCACGATTAACGAAAAAAGGGGAGCGATGCTAGTTCTCGGTCCTGGCAACCGACCGCGATTTGTTCAACAGAATGGTCACGTTGGCCTGCAGTCCGGGAAGAACCAGCCATTGACCGTCCGATTGTTGCGGATTGTCAAACTCGGCGAATATCCGAAAATCATGCCCCGCATCAACAACCGGACTGACGAAACTGATCTTGGCCTTGCGTGTATCAACACCATGAGGCGTCTTGACTTCGATAAGGATCGGACACCCCGCAACGTCAGCAGGCATAAACTTGTCGGAACTCAACAAGCCCTCGATGCGCAATCGGTCCAAACGGACAACTCGCAGGACAGGGTCCCCCGCTTGCACCCATTCGCCCTCGTCACGCAAACGCCGCACGACGACGCCGTCAAGGGGCGATTCGACCTGTCGCCGTTTGATTTCATTCTCGACCGCTTGCAACTGGGCCAGGCGAGTGTCCCGGGTCAATTCAGCAATCTTATGCTCTAACTGGGCGTTCAGACTCTCGTAAACCGATCGCTCGTGCGTCAAGCGTTTGCGACGAACCTCAAAATCGCTGATCGCATCCGGCGATCGCTGTTTAATCTCCATCGTCCCTTCGTACTCGGCCTTCGCGACGCCAACCGTCGCTTCGGCCGCCTTGAGGCTTGCATCGCTTTTTGCCTGTTCTTCAGCACTAATCAGTTCACTTTTCGCGATTAGTTGCCGCAACCGAGCGTCTGCATCATAAACCTGTCCGAGAACGTCTCCTTTCTTGACAAGCTGCCCTTCGTTCGCAACGATTGCCGTCAGGACCCCCGATTCACGAGCGGCAACATTCACATCGTCGATCAATGCAACGACGAACCCGGATAGCCGAACGCCCGTTGCTTCTTGCGCAACGTCTTCCGGTTTCGCGCCTTGGGCGGCAACCGCCAAGCACGCAGTCAAGACTACCGCGGTTGTGACCATAATCTATTCGCTCCAACTATTAGAAACCACTCTTGCCTCGACCCCAACGCGACTCGCTCGTGTCATTTCCAAAGCACGATTCCGATCCGTTCAGAACAACAGATGCTTCTGCACCCATTCGATCGCCTCGTGAAACCAGGAATACCCGAGCGAACATCGTCCACAATTCACTTTCGCGGTCACCGAAGTCCCCATACGAGGCTGAAAAAGCTCCTTCTTGTCGATTTTGACCGTGATCTTCACCGTCGGCCCTTCCTGCCCCTTCACCTGGGTCACACCATAAACGTCCTCGATCGTCCCCTCATGACTGGCTCGCGGATCAGTAGCCAGGATATAACTGACCGACAAGTCCGGTCTCATTTCTTTCCTGGCTGTCGTCACGTGTCCCATCCGGCGTTCCGGCATTGCAAGTTCCAACTGCCAGGGCCCACGGGGATCAGCAACGGTCATCACGCGTTGGCCTGTCACGACAGGTCGATGCAGAAGGGATTGCTCGGCGTCCCACGGCAACAAGATCTGTCCATCGATTGGGCTGGCAACTGTCAACCGGGCTCGTTTTTCCTTGATAAGTTCCAATTGGCGTCGCAGGCTTTTCGCACGTTCGTTCAACTGCAAGCGTTCGCCCGCAATCTGAACTGCCTGAGCCTCGGACAGCTTTCCTTGCATCGATGCACGGCGCAAACTGTCCATCCGCTCGCTCGTCTCACTGATCTCGCCAAGCAACTTCGCCCATTCCTGGGCCAATTCGGGATTCTCAAGCGTGATCAGTTTATCGCCTGCTTTGACCAATTGTCCGTCATGGACCCAGATACTCTTGATCGTTCCGTTTGTGTCGAAGAAGACCTCGCGCCGAATGACAGGTTGCAACGTGCCATCCGCCTCGAGATCAAAGCCGGTCGGGATCAGAAACAGGGCTAGAACCACGGCCAGGATCCCCCCGGCAATCGACAGTGTCTTCGGCAAGTTCCTTGCTTTCACCAGTACGGTTGATTTGCCGATCGCTTTCCAAACCGGCATCAGAAACACACTGTCATATTCCAGCGAATTGGACAATGCTCGCGTGCTGTGCTCGAAAACCAGATCAATGCGAGGCTCGAGGATGTCGCGGGGCAAGTCGGTCTCAATCTGCTCGACGATCAGCGCACCGATAATCTCTCGCTCAACGTGCACCTCGCCAACCAACTCGGCATTGTGTTTCGAAAGCCCTGCCTCATCATCGTCACCAGGCTTGCGAAGCGTCAGTACCACAACGCTCTTGGCATAGGACTCCTCGACGTATCTGTCGAGTGCCTCTTCAACCTGTGGTGGAAGGTCCTCGGTGGAACCTTCGTACCAAAGCGATTCGCCTGTCGCCACGACCCGTGTCGCCACATGCCCCAAAGCCGTAACGATGTTCGAGCGGTTCTCAATCGTATCCTGTCCGCTAATCGCCTCCACTTTGCACGTGCGCCCGCGTTTGATCGCGACACTGACACGGTCGCAACCGATCAGACGCCGCCCTTCATTGACAATCATGTACGAAGTCTCTCGCACATCCAGGTTCTCATGGACCATGCGAGCAAACTGATCCGCCTGAGCCCAAAGCGAATGGCGATCACTAAAATGCCGCAGCTTGCGGGACTTCAGCCACTCGGCAGCCAACTCGCACATTTGAACCAGAAAACGAAGATAACCCCGCTGGGTCGCCGGCTGAGAATCCGGCCGCTGAAATACCTCGATCACCCCTTCAACGCGACCGTCCGCAATTAACGGAGCGAGCACTAGAAGGTAGCGAGTTGGATTGGCTGCCGATGACTCGCCTTCGGCGCCGGAAAACGGCGGCACCAACTGCGGTTGGCCCGCCTGCACGATCTGTCCCAATAACCGAAGATGACGTGCCGTGTCATCCGACGTGGGATCTAGCAATGCCTCACTCAAGTTGATCTGGTATGCCAATTCCGGCCGTCGGGACTCGCCCAACATCCAAACCGCGCCACCAACCGCCGCCAATGCCGACACGACGCGCTGCATGAATGCAGCATGGTACTCCTCGGATCCCACATCGCTCTTGGAAAGCTGAGCAATCTCAGCGACCAAGCTGCGTATTTGTTGCTTCGTCTGTTCAACGGTCTGCGAGTTTGTCGGAAATTGGTCGGAAGACATGGACGCAAGCACCTGATCAAAAAACAAGTTGTCCTAATGTGGCAGGGCCACAACCAAAGTAGGGCGAGGCCAGCTCGCCTGATCATCGTGTGCACATCGAGTGACACGTGACACAAGCGCTAACACACCATAATCCGGTATCTATCTCGAAACATGCATGCACCGTGCACGCACTCCACAAACCACAACTCCAGCGACGCCGAACCTCCATCCAACACAAACGTCGCATTACCATCGCGACCTCCGATTAGTCCACGGGGCGGAAGCCCCGAAAACAA
>JAJSAJ010001031.1 GCA_024274855.1 Planctomycetota bacterium
ATCCTGAGCTTCAGATCATCCCGGCCTGCATAGTTATCCAATGCAACCCGAAGCTGACGCCAACCGTTGCCATTGTCGAACACTTCCTGAACAGCGTTCGGCTCGTAAGCAAACTCCTCCGATTGCGAATTATTGGTTCCCAGCAAGTCCCACTGTCCACTATCGTCTCCGATGTAAACACGGAACGAGTCATACATATTTCTCGGAACCGTTGGGTCGGAACTCGTCTGCTCGGTTTCGGCAAAGTAGCTGAAGTAGAGAACCGGCTTGTCCGCTGGGGAATATCCGGCCAGACTAAACGCATTGCTTTCCAAGGTCCCGTAACCACCGCCCGGCCAATTGTAATTGCCGCCGGTGCCAACGTAGAGACTCGAGCCTCCCTCGAGTGGGAAGTCAGGCGTGTAGCGACTCAGATCGAACGACGTGTCGACACCGTGCCCCGGATCCAGCTCGCGACGGTTCGTAAAGCCCCACGGATTGTCCTGCAGAGTCGAGAATGCAATGCCATTGACCGATCCCGCTCCGGTTCCGATGCTGGATTGACCGTCGAGGAATACCGATTGGAGTCGGCCGGCCGTATCAAATGCGTACAACGTACCACCGCTGTCCATGCCGAACAGCGTGTCCGCATACCGTCCATCCTCAGTTCCCGCCGGTCCGGCGGAAAGCGCCTGGAATCGAATTCCCAACAGATCCTGGGCGGAGGTCGGGATATAGCTGACCGACGCGAAGAATGGAGAGGTCGGGTTGTTCACACGGAACAGCCCACCGGTGTCGGTTACGGCATAGATCGTGCCGTTGATGGTCGCCATGCCCGTGATGAATCCGCCCGGTGCCGCCCCGGCAATTCGCAACGGGGATTGCGCGGACGTGAACGTCGTTCGCGGAACGGCTCCTGTCAATTGCACAAGCTGCTCATCCTGAACCGCGGAGATGCCGTTTGCATTCAGAAACGTCGTCACACGTGCCCCGATGTCCTCACCCGTATCCTCGGCGAGGAAGGGGATTCCGATAGCCAGGGGATTGGCCGTATTCCCATCACTGCCCTGATCGGTGAACACGCCTCGTGACTCAATCTCCGTGAAGTCGCCGATGATCGCACCACTGAAGTTCACCCGTGCGCCGTCCCAGCCAACCGTAATCCCGGAGACCCCGCTGCCAAGATTGAATCGATCGGCCAAAGCCGTGCCGAGCTGAGCGCGATCAAACGTCTCTTCGATTGAAATGACTGTCCCAGCGGCCCCGCCCGGAGACCCCTCGATCATCACCGCCGCCCCCGGCGTCGCCGTGGCGCCGACGACAGTTGACTCATTCCACAGCGTGATGCGATTGCTGTTGGCCAGTGCCTCCGCCGTGATGGTAAAGCCCAATCCGGCAGCAGCACCGTTGATCGAAGCAACGATCTGCGTCACCAACTGCGCGGTCTGCATCCCGTTGTTGATCGAGATCGCAACGTCCGACGTCGGATCGATTCCGTCTCCCTTGTCAAACTCAAACGTCAGCGATAAGCCGGCATCGTCTTCCAATACGACCCAATCGCCGTCGCTAATTTCGAGGCCGTTGGCCGCATCGACTACGATCACGGATCCCGTATCAAACTCGTACGGTACCCCATCCAGGAAGAAACGATCGCCGTCCTGAATAAACGAACCGCCCGCGGGGTTCGGATGCATCATCACTTCCGGGCCGCTGTTGAACTCGAAAATCATCGGCGGCGTGGCCGTGTTGCCGTCATGATCAACTTGGAACTGCAGTCCATCCCGAATACGTGTTCGCGTATTACCGTTTGCCACATCGACTTCGGTCGCCTCAGTCACGATCAGCCAGCGATTCGCGTCGGCTGTTGATCCGGCTGTCGTATCGAGAAACCCGCGTTCAACAATCTGTGTTCCGGCTCCGAAGAATCGGCAACCGGTCGGCGTACCGCACCCAGCGCGATCCTGTGCCGGAGCACTTGTCGCGGCACCGTTGTTCGGGTTCATTTCGTACAAGATATTCTGCGTATTCAGAACGCCGAGCGCACCGGCACGATTACCGACGGCGAACAGGCTGGTCCCCCCTTGTCCATCCGGTCCATAGGCCGTGGCAAGGAACTGATAACCAACGTCGCTGCGTTGATCGGCCGGCGGCGCCTG
>JAJSAJ010001032.1 GCA_024274855.1 Planctomycetota bacterium
GGATCGAGCATACGGTTCGCACTGGCGGCCGACCAGGGCGTCGTTGCCGTGGCCGCTCGCAAGGAAGGGAATCTAGACCAGATCGGGCAGGGGCGACCAGCTGACGTCGGTTCGTGTGTGAAGTCGCGAGGCGAACTCGGCGTAATCTCGGCGTCGTTCGATCAACGTGACGGCCACTTGCGTCAGGGAAATGCGTTCAACCTCATCGCAAAGGACGAAGTCTCCATCGCTGTCCTGGGCGACCGATGGCGTCTCGTTGAGTTGGCGATGCAGCATTTCGAGTGGTCGCGCGCGTGCGGAGCTTTCGGGCATCAAGACCAGTAGACGTTTGGCTCCGCCACATTGCATCAACCGTGGCTTGCCTGCCTCGAGGCATTTGCGCAGCGTTTCCACCTGCCCTTCCCACGGCTGTTGGTTGTCGAACAACATCTAAGCCACATCCAGATGTTTGATCACCGAGATGATCGTCGTTCGCGCCACGGCGCGCAGCCGTACGGGCAATCGGTTCACTCCCGGTCCGGCCTGTGTCAACAAGTTGTACAGTCCTTCTGTTTCCGCAAGAACATCTTCGTCAAGACGTAAACCCAGTTGCTCGGTCAGTTCGTCGATTCGCTGAATAAGGATCTCGGCAACGGCTTGTTGCAGCTGACCCTCGGCGTCTCGGGGCTCGGCCTCCTGGCAGACCGACAGCGGCTGAGATGTATCAAAGTGATCAGCAAGCTGTCGCAGTTTCCTTCCAAGGTCCAGTAGTTCATCCTGCACCCCAGCGATTTGGCCTTCGACTGTCTGGACAATACGAAAAACGCTCTCTACAGCACTCGTGTACAGTCTTAGTCGGCCGAATTGTTGCAGCAGCGCACCGACATTGTCTCCCTCGCGCCGGTCCTTCCCACGGGTTTGAGGAGCTGACGCGGCAGCAATCGCACGTTGAAGTTGCTGCGACTGGTCGTTCACGCTCTGGCGAAGTGTCTTGACACGGTCATTCAGGGATTTACAGTAGTTACCCATCCGTTGCGTGAGCCATTTGGCACCACGAATCCGAACGACCGGATCATCGACTTGGCTGAGCAGCCACTGGCGAATCGCGTCAGCGTGGCGAAACGCAATCTTCTGACGCGATGGAGCCAAGGCGGATTCCAGTGATCCATGGTGTCCGCGTGAGCAGTTCTCGTCGCCCTCGCTCGGCCCGAGCATTTCATCGAGGAATCCTTTCCACCTGCTGGTGATCTCGATAACCGCCTGCGGCGATTCCAGATTCTGCTTACCCACCATGTCGTTCAATTGATCACGCAGATACGTGTCCGCGGATCCACCTAACTCGGTTTCGACGCTCTGGAATACTTCCTGGACCAGTTGCTCGACGTCGAAGTCGAGCGAGTCGATCCACTGCTCGGCCAGTGGCATCAAGTGCGACGAATCGGAGCGTTCGGTCTTGGAGGCAGATTCGGACCGCGTGGAACGTTGATCGTCAACAAGTTTCGCCTTGCAGACCGCATGCTCGCCTCGCAGCCATCGCTGCACAACGTTCTGACACAAATGCTCGACTGTCACCGCGATGATGTCATCCTGTAGACAGCTGAGTTGGTGCAAACCAAACGTACGCAGCCGAATTTCCGCGTTGCGAGTTTCTGCCGTCCGCGGTTCCAGATCACGGCATTCGCGGAAGAATGCGCCGGCGGAGGTCGCCGCGTCGAGGAAGATGTATTCGGCAACTTTGTCGGTGGCGACGTCATAATCGTGGTCGCTCAAGTTGTCACCAAGATGAACCAGATACGTATCGCGGAATGCGAATGAATTACCATTTCTTGGTGGAATATCGCATGCCTTGTCACCCGGATAAGAACTGCCCAGCCTGCCGTAGTGGTTCAGTTCACCGAGAGTCGAGTAGGCATTGACAACCGCAAGCTCTTTCCAGCGAGGCGTTCGGCCGGTCGAATGCGTCAGCACGCCACAAAGGTCATCGTCCGGCAAGTCCAATCGAGCGAGAACATCGCGAGCCAGATAGCCCAAGTCAACGACCATTCCGCTACCGGTTCCGCCCGAAATGGAGGAGACGAGAACAATGCGCATGCGTTTTTCGGCAAACTCGAGTCCGGTCGCATCTTGGGACTGCCGCAACGTCTCCGGCCTGACCGCGTCCTGAACCGCTTGAACGATCCGGTCGCGAATTTCCTCGATGTGATCGACCATGGCAAGGCGGCCGAGTGGCCGCAATCCATCGGTTTGGAGAGACCGGGGAATGTTGTAGAGCCATCGTCGACTGAGCCAGGAGAGTAACTCGGACGAATCCTTGCGATAGTCTTGGGGGCGGCGCAAGGGCAGTCCGAGCATCTCGTGTGAGGCCAAGTTACCATGTGTCTGCTGACGCGAGGAATGGAGCAAGTCCTTTCCATCCGTATCAAGCAACAGGCACTGGATTGCAGGGACACGGGAAAGATCGCCTAACCGATCCTCCAGTCGCCTCCGCAGCCCCAAGAGGATTCGGCCGCCGGTGCGTCCGACCGCCAAGAACAGCGTCGGCCGCATGGCCACCGTCGCGTCCAACGAATTGATTGGTGGCAGGGAAGACAGTTCGGGCGAGGGGTCGATGCGAGGAACGGACGGAGACGTTGAATCGGTCAGCCACACATGATTTCGTGGCACCTCATCAAAGACTTCAGTCTGGGACACATCCCGCGTTCCCAGGTTGCCGCCGGGGGCGGGGACGTTCCCCGTTCCCTCCGATATCTCGCTCGCGTCCAATTGTTCGAGCAGCGCTCGGCAGCTTGGAAATCGTTGTTCGGGAATCTTCGCCAGCGAGCGCGCGATAATCGCTTGGTCGTTCTCAGACAACGCGGATAGTCGGGGACGAGCATTCAAATGCTGGCGAGCCAACTGCACAGCACTGGTTCCAGGAAAAGGCAATTCCCCAGTCAACATTTCCTGGAAGACGATCGCCAGACTGTATTGATCGCTCCACCGCGACGGTCGACCGTCAAAGACTTCCGGGGGGGCATACAATGGCGTCAATCCGCCCATCAAGGATGCCGTGACTTCGTGCAAGTCCTTGACGAGTCCAAAGTCGGCCACTTTGACGCGGCCGGCCAAGATCAACAAGTTCTCCGGTTTGACGTCCAGATGCTGAAGCGAATACTGCTCGCTCATGTAATCCAGGACATCCGCCGCGTCTCGGAGATACTGCAACAACTCCTCGCGCGGAATCCCTGGTAGACCTTGCTCGCAGCACTGGTCGAATCGCTCCTTCAAGCTGGCTTCGGCCAGTTCCGTGACGATCAACAGCTGGCCGTCAACAACCTCAATCCGCTCCAAGGACAATAGGAACGGATGCCGAACGGATTTTATCCGGTTGAGTGCTTTCAGTTCACGAGAGGCTCGATCTTCATCCAGACGTCCATAGACAAACTTGATTGCTTTAACCAGGCCACCCGGTGCATCAGCTTTCCATACCTCACCGTAACCACCAGCGCCGATGCGCTCGCGAACACGATATCCCGGAATGGGTTCGGAGGATGTGATGGCTTGCAAGGGCACGGTTTTACTTCGCAGTGGGGTTCATGTTACTTATGGTCGTCCGGACGCGAGAAGCAACTGTTGATCGACCAGCACCATCACCGGCACGGGACCCCCAAAGTGATCGCCCTGCCAGTATTGGCACCCGAGTTCAGCAAGGCATTGTGCGTCCGCGTCATCTTCAATTCCATCCGCGATCACGGCGCAACCTAATTCATGGGTTGCCTTAATCAAAGTCTGGATCTTTCGCCAGCCTCCGCTAGCGCGACTGATTCCCTTGACCAGTGGCGGCGCGAGTTTCAAGTAATCGGGCGCCACATTGCTCCAAGCCGCCAGTTGGACCGGTCCGCCACAGAATCCGCCATAGGCAACATCAATACTTCGCTCGCGTAGCTGCTCCACGAATTGCCGGAAATACGGTATATCACAAACGGCCGTTTCCGGGATCTCCGCCACCATTTTGTGTCGATGCTCGATGATCTCAGCCAACCGACTCAACGCCTCAGGCAAGAAATCGGCACTGACTTCCGATACCTGTAAGCTGAAAAAAAGGTGCGTGTCATCCAACCGCTTTGCCATCTCGGCGGCAACCAGACGATGCTGCTGGTTGATCCGTTCCGTCAAACGGCACTCGGTTCCTTCCACGATGGCCCCCGCTTGACGATTTCGGATGGGAGTGTCCTCCAGCTCACGAACAGCCTGATATCCGAATACATCGCGCGTATCCATGTCCACAATCGGCTGAAATCGACTGGTGATGGAACGATGAGTCAGCGTTTCATGAAGTCGGCGCACCTGGAAAACCAAGTCAACCGCATCGGACTGGCGACCGCTCACCGGCTGCGTCATCACCTGAGTTGCCGTTATGCGACCGTCCACTTGTCCGGTGAAGAAAGTCAGTTCCACATCTGCCAGAACCAGTACATCCCCATCGTTGAGCGTCCCCTCCGCCATCTTGGTTCCATTGACGTAGGTCCCATTGGTACTGTCCAGATCCTGGATCATGTAACCGTGATCAGTGGGCACAATTGCCGCATGCTTGCGTGACACACGGTTCGATTCTACGGCGAGGTCCGCAGTGGGATCCCGGCCGATAGTGAACGGAAACTCTTGAATCTCGGACTTGATCGGCCGACTTCCGCCAACACGATAGTGTTCCAACCACGGGTGCTCCGCAGGGAACTCATTCATGATCTGGGTGCGCATTGCTTGTGGTCACCCTCTCAATCAGGTACTGAACGATGTACTCTCGGCGGACTCACTGCCCGGCGCGTCTTAAAAACATAGCATGGAACAGGGGGAATTTACCGAATTTTCGCCCATTGTTTCCCAGCAAGAGGCCGGTTCTTCGCAAGTAGATACGACTCGTCCGGAAAACCTGTAACATCGGACGGTGCCGTCGGCCCAAGACAAGGCCAAACACGAACGGGCGGGCAGTTCCGGGAAACCACCAGTCTTGCCGATTCCGCCACGAACCGGCACACGCACGTCTCGCACGACCGGAATCATCCGAGTTACCAGACGATCGGCGGATCTCGCTCAGCCTCGTGTTTGTCGGCCGCGTGGGAGGGCTTTGTGTAGTAGAGTTTTGTATATTCCGCAAGTGCGGACAGAGGCTGAATCCCACTCCAGCAGACGGGCACGATAATTGTCCGTCCGCGCAAATCGAGAAGAGTAGCCGGCACCATGAGTTCACGCGCCTTTCGAGTCCTGGTTGTAGCGGATGATCGGAAGACACTGCTACGCCTGTCCAGGTTTCTGAACGTTTTTGGATTTCAGGTAGAACCGGTTGCGGATGGTCGCCAGGCACGCTCGGTTTACGAAGCCAATCCGCCCGATTTCCTGATCGTCGATGGCGATACTCCCGCGTTGCAACACTGCCGTCCCCTGCTCTCCGATCACCGATCAGGCTACACATACACGTTCCTGCTAGTCCGTGACGTGACCGTGGAAGGGCTAACCGAGGCCCTTCGAGCCGGTGTGGATGACTTTCTGGCGAAACCCATCGTTTACGGCGAACTGCTCGCTCGACTTCGATCCGGCGCCCGTGTCCTGGAATACGAACGGCGAATGCGTGAGCAATCCGCGGTCGACTGCATCACGTCACTGCTGAGTCGGTCCGCGTTTCGCGACCGTGTACAGAGTGAACTGGAGCATAACGACGATCGTGGGGTTTCGTGCGTTGTCATCGACCTTGACTTTTTCGACAACATCAATCGGATGCACGGGTACAGCGTCGGCGATGAAGCGCTTCGTACGGTCGCCGAGCAGATCAAGACGAAGGCATCCGAATGCAAGTACATTGCCAGTTTCGGTTCCGGGCGTTTCGCGGCCATGCTGCCCGACCCGTCGGATGCCAGAGCGTTGGCTTGGGCCGAGCAATTGCGAGAAGCGATCGCCGGTCTCGAAATCACCTTGGAGACGGATCCGATTTCGTTAACGGCCAGTCTGGGCGTGGCCGGGAGTGATCACGGGACCGATTCGGCGGACGATCTGATCGCTCGAGCCGAGCAGGCCGTCCAAATTGCCAAGGCCTCCGGACGTAACTGCGTGGCTCGCTGTGGCCAATTCGACAACGAAACGCGAGAATGGGAAGACCTGGCCCGACAAGGCCGGCTGTTCGAGAGTACGGTTGCACGCGATGTCATGGTCCCTTCTCCGCGACTGGCGCACGAAGATGACGACCTGCGTGACGCGGCTGAACTGCTCGCGCACACACGCCTGAGCAAAGTCCCCGTCATTGATCCACAGGGCAAGCTGGTTGGCCTGTTCAGCGAAGAGCTTCTGCCTCGAGATATCCAACGCACCAGTGGTTGGCGAGTTCGCGTCGGAGACGTCATGGTGCGAGATGTCCCCACGGTTCCAGAAGATGCTGGATTCAATCAGTTGATGGATTTCTTTAC
>JAJSAJ010000107.1 GCA_024274855.1 Planctomycetota bacterium
ACGCGGTTGGACGTGTCTGCCAGAACCCACTCGCTGCAAACGAGTGGTGGTGTCCAATGGTCGCCTTTGGGCCGACCCGCTCGCTTGCGACGCTCCTTCGCACTCCACCGTCCCTGGATCCTCTCACAGGCTAGGCGAATTTCGTGTTGCGTCGGTTCAAATACCTGAATCGCTTTTCGCTCCCGTTTCATGATCTTGCCTCCTCGATTTGTTCCCCTGTGGCTATTCTAGGAAGCAAACGGAAAAAAGGCGCGTTGATCCTTATAGTTGGCTCCCCCTCATGCTGTGGAGAATACCGTACCTCTCGAGGAGACCGTGCAGGGTCGGCCTGAGTCGGCACTTCGAAGTGCGGCAAAGCACAGAGCCAGCGAATCGAGATTGTCCCGTGCGGAATTCGTCGGCTCGCGATCTTCCTGAATCGCACTTAGTAGTTCTGACATCGTGCCATCAAAACCGTCTGGAAACCACTGGGTAACCAGTCGGGGGGAAGCGACACCTTGGTCGGTCGAAAGGGTTACCGTTTGGTTATTCAGGTCCGGACCGCTGCTAACGAGCGTTCCTCGTGTTCCGACGACCACCGATCGGTCCTGGGCCCCCCAACACGTGTCGCCGCGGAAGATGATCGAAGCCTGTCCGTGGGCGTATTGAATGACCGCTTGAGCCAACAGTGGGGGCTTGGTTCGTTGAGAGATCGTGCGGCATGTTGACGCAATTACCTCACGTGGTTTCTGTCCCCGAAAAAAACAATGGACCATATCGAACCAGTGGATTCCGAAGTCAAACAAGACCAGATGGGGTACCGTATTGAATCTGGTCTTTGCGCACCAATTGTGATCCCAATGGACCGAAAGATCCACACTGGACACTTTGCCAAGCAGTCCTGCGGCAATCGCCTGTCGGGTATAGCTAACATGGGGGGCCCATCGGCCGTTCTGGTTCACAGCTAGTTTTACGCCCTTGCGTTTGGCTTGGTTGACCAGTTTGCGTCCGACTGCCAAGTCTGTAACGAATGGCTTTTGGCTCAGGACGTGTTTTCCAGCGCGGATTGCTGCCTGGATTAGTGTGGCACGTTCTTCCGGGTGTGTTGCTATGTCCACGACCGCAACATTTTCTTGGGCAAGAAGCTGTTCGGCGCAATCAACAACGCGCCCGCGTGGATAGTACGCGTCACGCCGTTGCTCCGCTCGGTGGCGGTTTGGGTCGGTAAACGCGACAACGTGATAGCCGGCCTTGCGGTAGGCTTTCAAATGCATGTCGACGATACCCCCGCAACCGATCAACCCAATGCCTGGCCGATACCCTTTGGGGTGATTGGGGCGATAGGGCAGCACAGGTGCGCGAAAGCGTTTGACGCGTTTTTCAGGTGTTTTGTTTGCCCGCTGAGTGCCGCGAACCGATTTTTTCTTGGCCATCGTGCCGGTTCCTCTCGACTCGCTTAGGGGACGTGTTTTCGTAGTCGTTCACGGGGTTTTCGTCTGCGATCGCGTTAGCACCGGAGTTTTTCCCGATTTCCGACCTTCGGCCCTGCCGCCCTGGGCTACTTCACAACCAACCGAGGCTCACCCCAATGAGCCCAATCGCAACGATAGCTGCCATCTGAATCGACGACCAAGGACAGCACAATTGGCTGGGCCTTCCATGGTGATAGATCAGCGTCAATGCGCGTCCAGGCTCCCGGCTTCTTTCGATACTGTGCGATCTGCTTGCCATTTACTTCGATGCGGAATATCACGCCGTCTGATTCTGCCCAATCACGAATTCCGATCTGTGCCGTGAACTGGACAGGCCTGTCTGGCAGCGTCATTGGAAAGTGAATGATTGTCTGACCATTATCTGGCGGGTGGGCAAACAGGCCATGTCGTGACACGCCACCAACAACACTCTGGCCCGCGCGAACGACAAGAAATGAGTTGGTCTTTGTCAAGACTCCGTCCCTGCCGAATTGGATGACCGTTCGGTCTGCATGAGCCAAATCAGTCGGTAAGTCTACGGCGGGCGGCCGAGTGCGAAGGAAGAACACAGAACCCGGTAAGGGAGTGTCGACTTGCTGTTCCGTGCCGGTTGACTTGACGGCAATGGGTCCGTTCATGCCGATCGCCATTTTCCAGTGTGGCAAGCCGGCAACTGTGATCGAACCGCGTGATGCGGACCTTTGTTCAACTCGAGGGCGGATCCAACGCCCCCAATCAAAGCTCACCCGTCGTTGGGGCCCCGGATCGATCGCCAGTTCGATAGTGGCTGTTTGGCCCACCAGTGTCGCCAGATCAAGCTCCAGTGTTCGAGGCTTGTCCGTGTCTTGATGTAGCGATTTCCGCAAGACTTGGTCACCGGCGCTAACAGTACATGAGAATGTGGCACCGTCGGACTGAAGCTTCCCAATGGACTGACTAGCCATCATCACGTCACTGCAAAACCAGAAATGCCCATTTTGGGGAAGTTCGATTGTAAAACGGGCATAAGCGCTTCCGGTCCCGTTGTGATGGGTCTTGCCCGTCGCCGGATCGGTGAAGTCAACCTTCCATGGCGGATGGGAAGCCAAGCTGTCGGATGTCAACCGCTGGAACTGAGCTCCGTCCGGCAGCATCGATGGTCCGATCGACTGCATCGATTTGCCAAGGAACGGGCGCGAACCGACTTCAGCTTGGTCGAGTTGTTCAACTAGATCGGCAATCGTCGATCGGCAACTTGACAACCGAACGACAGCCATGGCGGATCGGCATACAATCGATTCCGCAATCATCTCGTCGGGCATTGCCGATATGTGGAATGCGTTCTTGTCTTTCGGCTGTTCGAAGCACGGATACCAAGCTGTTGGATCCAGGCCGAATAGACTCTCATTATCAAATGCCAGCCAGTTGGGTATGGAGCCCGTTGCTATCGTTTGGTTTACGCCGGTGATCGTGCGGCTGATTTGATGGCCTTCACAAAGAAACCGTCCGTCAACCGTGCGAACGGCGCGATGTCCTTCTTGTGTTCGGAACGGAAACGCGACGTCATTGGGCCATTTGCTATCGATATCAATATTCAATCGATGTTGCTGCCAGAATTGAACTTCGTCGAAAAACTGACGGGAGAATCCTGTTGGCGTCTGGAGCTGTAACAATGACGGCTTGAGGGTCGGGATCACTCCCCAATGCTCGTATGCTTCATTCCAGGCCGCGTAGAGTTGGCCATTGGTGGGCGGTGCACAGCCAAGATAGCCAGGGATAATGACATAGGGTCGGAAAAGAAAAGAACTGATGGGGTGAGCGCATTCCAGATAGCGGCGATCCCACGTCCCTTCGGAATGGTGGACTCCCCATGCATGTCGTTGAGCAAACGCTTCATGTCGAAAGGTGATTTCGTTTAATCCCTCACCACTCAGCGCAACGTTGGGAATCGCTTTGCGGAGTTGTCGGTGAAGAGCCACATTGCCTTCAAGCATCGTCATGTTTTCGATCGGACCGTTGTGGTCATTGTAGATAACCAGGGTCTGGTCCAAATGCAATGCATCAATGCCCGTATCGCGTTGAAGGCGAACCATTGCACGGGTGAAATAATCTCGCCAGCTCTTTGCCGCCGGATTAATGTAGGCGAATTTGATTTCCGGTGTTGCCCGTGTCCAACGCCACCAGAGTTTCTGGTGTTCGCCCCACGGATCCCTCACCTGATAGGGTTCGAATTCTTTGTATTCAGGATTGAGCGGATCGACGCCGAAATAGTTGACGTGCAACATGATGCGGAAACCCAGCTCATGTGCTTGATCGACAAACGGTTTGAGTCTATCGACCGGCTTGTCGTAGCTGGGATAGTCGCGGTCATATCCGGCCGATCGCCAATTCGGGATGTATAAAACCGTTTGTTTGGGGTCAAGCCGCTTGGGCAACGCCTCAAGGATGTCCTGGTCCAATCCCATGATGACGACGGCCCGGATGTTTCTGACCCATGTGGGGTTCTGGGACTCGATGGCAACCGGGTCGAAGTGAGCAGTCATCCAGTCACGATACCGGCCAGCT
>JAJSAJ010001033.1 GCA_024274855.1 Planctomycetota bacterium
ATGAGCGGCATTGGATCGTGCCAGCATCCAACCCGGCCGAATACGCGCGCCAAACCACACGGCACTTGCCAACGCCAACACAAGGACTCAAGCGACTTGGACACCATCACGCGATGTTTTTCCGTCGCGCCTCAGCGACGGGCGTGGGCGTCCATCGGACAAGGCCTGGCAGGACATGCAGCACGCGTTGGATGTGTGGCCGGACTCGTGCATTGTGTGCTCGCACCAACTTGAAGTGACATCCTCCAATTCGCAGCCTCCAGTGATTTCGATTCTACTATGCCAAGCCTTTGTGTGGTAGAATGCGTGCGGGTTTCGCTTGGGCCGTCGTACTTTTATTGGGAGACACGCCATGAAAATGACTTGCGTTGTGCTGGCAGTATTGGTTGTGTGTTGTGTGCTTGTGAAAACGTCCGTTGCTGCTGGTGATGCGGTAAAGAAGAACCCGGCTCAGGCGAAATGGGTGCAAGTAATGACAAAGACGTTCAAGACCAAAGATAAAGATAAAGACGGTTTCTTGAGCTTTGACGAGTTTAAGGGCAAGATGAAGAAGCCTGAGGCCGTTGAAAAGTCCGAGCAGATATTCAAGCTGATCGATGTCGACAACGATCTCAAGGTGTCGTTGAAGGAGTTTACGAACAAGCCACTCGAAGCTCGATTCAAACAGATGGACCGGAACAACGACGGCAAGATCACGTTCGATGAATACAAGGGAAAACGCAAGAGCCCAGAGGAAATCGAGAGGATCGAGCAACGATTCAAGCGACTCGATAAAGACGGCGACAAGGCGCTGACGTTAGAGGAGTTCAAGACGCAGCGAAAGAAACACCATCCAAAGAAGGCTGCCAAGACAAAGACCGGCAAGAAGAAGTTTCAGCCTGAAACACTGAAGGCTGCCGGAAAAAAGTAAGACCGGTACCGGCGAGCAAGAGCCCCTGTCAAGGTGGAAGTGTTCACGAGGTGACAAGCGAACTGCCCCGCCCGAAACTCACGAGAGCCGAGGTAAACATGAAAACATTTGTCGTCTTGGGGAGTCTGCTGGCTGCCATGGCGGTGGCTGCCGGGGCCATGGGGGCTCATGTCCTCGCGGGTCAACTGTCTCCGAAGCAAATGGAGACGTTTCACTTGGCAGCTAACTACCAATTGGTACACGCCATCGGCCTGATTGCGATTGGACTCGGAGCCACCGAGTATCGCAGTCGATTTGTTCGGCTGGCAGGCTGGCTGCTGCTGTTGGGGATCGTATTGTTTTCAGGATGTCTGTTCGCCTGGGTCTTAACCGACATCAAGTTTTTCGTGTATCCGGTCCCGATCGGTGGCACCGCTTTCATCGTCGGCTGGATTGCGTTGGCCATTGGTACGTACAGCGGGTGTTGCGGTGAGCCAAAGCAAGATGAATAGAGCGGCCGGCGCAGTAGCAACCCCCTGAAGGGGCTATGTCGATTGTAGAGAAAGGACGGGAGGTGAAAAGTGAGTGGAACGACGCCATACCGTCACACGCAAAGGTCGCCGCTGTGCCTGTTTCTCTATGTTGTCGCCATCGCCATGTTGGTCGGGGCATGGATTGTGCGGAACGAGCAACCGCCGCTACTGGGCGCCGCGATCCTGGGCGCATCCGGCGTTGTGATGCTGATTCTCGCGTCGGCCTTCCAACATCTGACGGTCGAGGACGAAGGCGACCGAATTGCGATCCGTTTCGGCCCCATGCCGTTATTTCGCAGAACGATCCGATACGAGGATATTCATGACGTGGAGATCGGCCGCACCACAATTTTGGATGGCTGGGGAATTCACCTGAGCATGCGTGGTGGATGGGTCTGGAACTTATGGGGGCGCGACTGCGTCATCATTCGCCACAAAGGAACCCTCTGGCTCGGAACAGACGACCCTCAGAAGCTGGCCCAGTTCCTTAAAGACAAGGTGGACCGCCGACGATTGTGAGTCGCGATCCAATTGTGTTACTAGCATCAAACATTGTTAGTTCTTGACACAGTTGCTGCGGTTCGTCGCCGGAACCTGCAATTATTACGGTGGTTGCGAAGAGGATCGTGAGATGGAGAGGCCTCTGTGGCTATCGCTCCTCCGCCCCGCGCCGGCACACGGCGTTGCCCCTTGGGGCCGAAACGTCCGGAGGAACACGCGCACATCTGGCAGTCTGACTCGTGTCGTCTGAATCGCGTCGAATGTTGGGACGACGACCGCAGCCCAAGCGATTGCAGACCATCGAAAACAGGGCTAGAATCGACCGTGGTCGATACTGACCAGAATGTGATCTGTCCAATGCAAGTGGAGTCGCACAAAATGGCCAACATTGATGCCATCACCCAGCAGCTTATCGACAGCCAGCTAATGACGGTGGAAGCCGCGTCCCGACACCTATCACAATGGCGTGGCCAGACGGGCGCATCGGAGGACGCATCTGGTGAAGCGTGGGTGGATTGGCTGGTCAGCCAAGGGGCTCTGACCGATTTTCAGCGAGACGCATTCAACGCAGGCCACCAAGGCCCTTTCATGCTCGGGCCCTACCGTGTGTTTGGACGGCTCGCTGCTGGGCGGCTGGGCAACATCTATCGGGCAATCCATGATGAACTGGACCAGCCGGTCAGCCTGAAAGTTTTCCCCCGTTCAGTGCAAGAGGACAGCGAGAACCTGACTCGGATGCAGCGCGAGTTCCGTGCGACCATCGAATTGGATCATCCCAATATCGTCCGCAGCTTCCAAATCGGACGGGTTGACGACGTTTACTATTTGGCGCTGCAGGACTTGGTCGGCGAGACGTTGATGGACCGCCTCGATCGCGAAGGCGCCCTTTCCTATCCGTCAGCGTGCAAGATCCTGCTTGATGTGGCACATGGCTTGGGCCACTTGCACGACGACGGCCTGGTACATCGTGACATCAGCCCCGCAAATGTCTGGATCACAGAAGGTGGCAACGGCATGCTCATGGAACTTGGAGCCGTCCGTGACGCGTTGGGCGGTGTTGTGGGTGCTCCTGAGGATGGTGAGATCACAACCTGTGATACGGTCATTGGCACGCTCGACTATATGCCGGCGGAGCAGGCGGTGGATGCCCATGCGGCTGATCATCGGAGCGATATTTACTCGCTCGGCTGCACACTCTATCACGCAATTGCCGGGCAAACGCCGTTTCATGAAAAGAGCATCGTCAAGCTGGTGATTGCGCATTCCACAAAGATGCCGCCCCCACTGACCGAGGTCGTCTCGGAGGTTCCCGTAAAGCTATCCAGTGCCGTTCATTCGATGATGGCAAAGTCGCCTGACGAACGGTTTCAGAGCATCCAAGACGTAATATGGGCACTGGAACCACACGCCGAAGACCCGACCGTTGACGTCTAAAAAGAACAGGCGGCCACGCCTGAGTATCTGCAATGGCTCCGAGAACGAACCGAACAGGCGAATGCCGCACGCTCACCAGAACTCGCAAGATTCCTTGAATGGATTGTGAACGACTCGCAAGACTGAACAGATTCGCGGCACTCAGAGCGTGTCCCGAGATTGGCTGGCGATTGTTGACATGGGAGGGCGAAGCTCCTGCTGAGCCGGACCGTCTCGTGGATTTCTCACTTTCGCGGTTCGCCAGGAGGCTTACCCTCCCAATTTCGGGACACGCACGAAACGAATCAGACATCCAGGTTGTTGCCGACAAAATGCGGGACGGACTTGACAGCCCGTCCCGCGATACTCAGCTCGTTTCACATTCCGAGAGACCGGAATCGCGTTCAACTTCCGCTGTTCCACATCAGTATTCCGCCAGTCACTCGGCCTGGACGTTCACCTCCGTTCATTCGACGGACCTGGAGGTCCGTCGGACAAGATGCGCGCACGGCGCGCGCATCCCACGAACGAAGACTTTAACGAGGCTGGGCCTCGGACCACTGCGATTCTACCGCTCGGATCATAATATCCCGCTCCCGTTGGTCGCTGAAACTTGACTCAGCTACGACAACTTTTTCGCACTGAGGACCGGCGGATCAATTGTTGTCGCGTTTACTGGGAGGCGTTCGCGCGGCGATCCTCCTTAGCTGCGAGACTGATTCACCCATGGGACGAGCCCATGGGGGCCTGTACGCGGAAGAGTGCGACACTTATTGATTGGCGAATCCTACGTTACTAACGGCGCCGGCTTGACGTTCGATTACCGCCCCTGCCCTGCCGATTCCGCATCATCTGACGCTGACCGGTACCAGCTTGACCTGCTCCGGACCCGTCACGCAGACGCTGCTGCTGCATCAAACGCTGCTGCATCATCAGTTGCTGCTGCATGGCCGCTTGGTTACCGCCCCCCGCTTGACCATATCGATGGCGGTTCTGCATCATCTGACGCTGACCGGTACCGGCTTGCCCTGCTCCGGACCCGTCGCGCAGGCGTTGTTGTTGCATCAGACGCTGCTGCATCATCAGCTGCTGCTGTGCCATCCATTGCTGCTGCATGGCCGCTTGGTTACCGCCTCCCGCCTGACCGTATCGATAACGGTTCTGCATCATCTGGCCTTGGGTGGTCCCGGCTTGACCACCACACGAACCATCCCGCAAACGTTGCTGCTGCATCGAGCCGCCCTGGCCGCCCGAGCGCTGCCGCATCCCTTGCCGACCACCACCACCTCTTTGGCCACCACGTGCGGCCACCTCTTGGGCGGTGAAACCAACCACAACTGCCAAAACTAGACTGAGTGTTGCGAACTTTCTCATCGGACCCGTGCCTCCTCAACTCGGTTACCAGGAAAGACCATCCGTGGGCGACAAACGTGGATTCTTCCGTGCAATTCGCGAACGTCTCCATGATGCCGACCACGGTTCCGGCCAACGTGCAAAAGTTGCACAGTCACTCTTGGGTGATACGGAACAATTCTGCTACGTTCCGATTGCTGCAAACACGGCGAGCAAGCGATTGGTTGCTGAAAAGATCGCCTTTTTCCGCGTATCGAGCACTTGAGCACCGTGTGACATCTTGGGACTCGTACAGTCATGTAGACTCATGACTGCTGTGATGAACAAGCAAGTTTGATGCCAAAGTGCGAAATAGTCGCCGAGACATGGTTGTTCGACGCACCTCCATCGCGGATAATGGCTACGTCTGGTTGGACAAGTCTGTCTGTTGATCAGCGGATGGAAGGCTATGCGATCCTCAACATGAAACCAGTCCAAAACGACTTTTTGATTCTGCACGGTTTGATCACAACCAGAGCCACACGGAGCTGCCTTCCGGCCTTCATGTCCACCGTGTCCCCATGCGTTATCCGGGCCATGCCTTGCGGACACTGCGGCCGGCACCGGCTGAAGCGTGGAATCCGAACCCTCAACCTGCGGACGAAGCCCGCGTAAGGACAGAAACGTGATAAATCGATCAGTAGTCGGTGTATGTTTATCGTTCATGCTAACGCTCGGTGTTTCCGCCGGAGAGAAACCGCTGCGGATCGGCGTGTTTGATCAACACGCCACAGGCGGACAAGGGGCTGGCGTGGATGGATTGATCCAAGGTCTTAACAAAATGGGCTATCAGGCGGAGTCAATCACCGGGCTGAACGTTCTGGTTCTTGCGCCCTATGACGTGATCTACCTGGCGGACATGCATTCTCCAGGCAATGTGACTGCGGACTGGCGGAAGGAACTGAAGCAGTTTATCCGAGCAGGAGGCAGCGTCTTGCAGACGTGGCATCATCACCAACTGCACGAGATCGGCGTCGGCATTCAGCGAATCCGTGGAAAACGCCAAATGCATGTCGCACCCGGACATCCGGCAATTGAAGGTGTGCGGGATTTCAAAGCTTCGTTTTCAGATCACATCATCGAGCGTGTCGGCCCGGCCGGAACTCCCTTGTTGAAAAACGATGACGGACAAACCGTCGCTTGTGCCGGGAAACTCGGCAGTGGCAAAGTGATCAGCACGGGGCTGGCACTTGGGATGCCCAACGGTCGAACC
>JAJSAJ010001034.1 GCA_024274855.1 Planctomycetota bacterium
GAAATCACTTCGTGGAGAGGGTATTCGGTGGCGGATTCGGACGTCATTTCATCCGAAGGGAGGCTGAGTATTGCGGGTGAGTGGCGGGAGTGCCGCACAGGTTTTCACACCGAGCACCGGTCGGAGCTTGTTCCTAAGAAGCGGGTACACGGTCAAGCCGTAACGTCACTACGTCGAACGCAGACGAACGTTCCAACAGATGCCTCTGACTGAGCACTCTCGATATCTGGGAGAGACCGGGCCGCGGGCGGTAGAGTTTCCCGCGACCCTCAGGCTGCCGCAGTGCCCGACCAACACGCCCTCGCCGGTGTTCCGCCCGTGTTTGACCGAATTGGATGATGGCACGATCCAATGCCGCTGATCGACGGACGTGGGCGTCCGTCGGACACCGACCAACACGCCCTCGCCAGTGTACCCAAGAAGCGGGTACACGGTCAAGCCGTAACGTCACCACGTCGAATGCAGACGAACGTTCCAACAGATGCCTCTGACTGAGCACTCTATATATTAGGGAGAGACCAGGCAGTGAGCGGCAGAACTTTCCGCACTTACCTGCCTGTCGCAGTGCCACTGTCTTGACAGTGACACTGCGCGACGCGCTCCAGAAGAGACGCATGCCGCGCCGATAGTGCCCACGAACGAAGATGCACGGCCCTGGCACCATGACAACGGTGTGGCATACGCGCGTACCACCAGCGCCCGGCACTCGGAAGCGTCGTTTTTCAAGATCGATGATGTGTCCTGTAACACGGTCATGGCCGTGGCCTCGATTGGATCACTCGAATCGTCGGTCATGTGAAGCCGCTGGTCGTCGCAGACGGCAATTGCGCATACAAGCTGGTCCGAAACGCCTCGCCGCCGGGCAACCACGTGCTCAGGCCGGGCAATACCGTCTGGCGTTCGGACGCTTTCTTCGGGTGCTTCTGTTGTTCGGGCCAGAGGACCAACCGCATCAGTTCGTAAATGGGGGGCATCGGAATCTGGAACACGCGTTCGAGCGTCTGTTGGTGGCACCCGGGGCACGGGATCCGAAGCGGTTCGTTCGGAGCGTCCAGCGGCTCGCCGTCCTCCACGACACCTCCTTCAGAAACCGCCTGCTCCAGCTGGCGGAGTCGTCACACAGTCCACCTAACGCCGGGCGAGCCGAAAGCATTACGAAGTGGGTGAACACGTTCGTGCCGTTTTACGCGGAACGTGATCGCTAAGGATTCGCCAATCAATAACTGTCGCACACTTCCGCGTACAGACCCCCATGGGCTCGCCCCATGGGTGAATCAGTCTCGCGGCTAAGGAGGATCGCCGCATGAACGCCCCCCCGGTTCGGGACGCGGGCTCCGGTGCCCATTAGCTTGAGAGACTTTGGTTCCCACGGGACAAGCCCGTGGGGGACCGAGACCGACGCAACGTCCCCCTGTAAACGCGACAACAATTGATTCGCCGGTCGCTAGGGGCTTACTACCGAAGCGTCTGACACGTTCATGACAGTCACTGCCGGGCCCTTGTCGGACTGAGCAGTCCGGTGCGCCTCCGCCGCGTGCCCTCAATTACCGAGCCGATCGATGTCGAGTGCTCGTCTCTTGTTACCCTGGTTACCGTAAAGGAGCTGATGATGCACACGTACCCGATTAAACCGATCCCCGGCGACCCGACGGATCCCGCGGGTCTGACGGCGCTGCTGCACCGCTACCTGATCTGGATGGAGACGCACCACTACGCCCAGGCGACGGCCATGATCCGCCGCGTGACACTCAGCAAGTTCATCCTCTGGTGCGACGATCGGAGTGTAACTCGAGCGGCCGACGTGTCCCGCCAAGATGCTGCATGGCCGACTTGCAGATCGCGCAATGCCGAGGCCGTTCGCCTTGTTCGGAACGACCGGGAGGGCGAGGCTCCCGCCGAGCCGGTGAAACGTGTCGACTCTGGTTGCCGTCACGGCTCAGCAGGAGCTTCGCCCTCCCGTCTGGTGGACCACGTTACGATCAAGCCGGCCCCCAGCCCGATGACGACCCGGACGATCCCGAGGTCAATCCAATCGATGAAGGCGATGAAGGCGAGTAGCCCAGTGCGGCACGCGGGCAACACGCTGGCAACCGAAGTCGTCGCGTTGCGGTGGTCCGATCGGTTCACGAGAAACGGACCTGCGAGATCGTGTGGTCAGGCCAACTGCGGGGGCGTCGCCAGACGCCTCCGTTGGCTTCCGGCCAGAGCAGTCAAACGAGGCGGCCGCCATGCCGAGACGAAAACTCCAAAACTTCTGCGGTTTCTGGCTACTTCTCTTGGAAGTTGCTTGACAATCGAGTAGAATCAGTCGCAATTCTTTGACAGGATAAAAGACCTCGCGCGCCCACGCGCGAGATACCGGTGGCAGCACCGGATGCCTGTCCGCGTGCCAAAACCACGATATACGTAGTGCCGCCGCCTCTGGAGCCGAAAACCGCACTAGATGGTACTATAGGTCAGTGACATAGGGTTGGCTGGCATGGCCCTGATTTTCCGATGTCCACGCTGCGACAAACGATTCAATGTGTCCGGTGACATGGCGGGCAAGAAGGCTCAGTGCACGTGCGGCAAGACGTTTCGGATAACGAAGCCACGCACGACAACACGCGTCCCGGTTCGCCGTCAACCTCCTCAACTGATCGTCGTCGAGCCCGCTGCGATTGCAGTCTATTGCCCCGGGTGTCAAGTAACGCTTCAGGTAGCAGTCAGGCAAGCCGGTAAGAAGGTTCGATGTCGCTGTGGGACCTTGCTGCAAGTTCCTGATTCGAGTGAGTCGGGTGAAACCGCGTCACTGTTCGACGAATTGACCGAGAACGACTTGTTACCGCAACTGGAACCAGAGCCGCAGAAGCCGATCGGGTCTAGAAAATCGGAAGCAGCCGTCCTGGGCCAGTATACGCAGTCAAGCCTCGAGCACCGAGTACGCACACGAACTCGCAAGCGCAAGAACGGATACTTTGCTCCAGAGCGTCGGGGACTCGGCTACGGCATGGTTGGCGGTCTGGCAATGATGCTGCTTGCCGTGGTCTGGTTCTTTGGTGGGCTGGCTGCCGGATTCATCTTCTTCTACCCACCCATCCATCCTATTCGTAATCGGCCTGTTTGGTTTTCTTCGTGGGATGCTGACCGGTGATATTTTCGGCGACTAGAAACCAGAACCTCTATATGAACATTTCTGGATGTTCATGCAACTAAAGATAGGAAGGGGGTAGCGGACGCGAAAGCGTCCTCGCGATTCCCCCGCAAACTAGGCAGTGTCTCAAAACGGGAGTTCTGGCCAACAAAACAAGAGGCTCAGCAGGAGCTTCGCCCTCCCGGAAACACTGCTCCTCCGGGCTTTGAGACAAAGCCTCGATTCGTTTGGTCTCTTTGCCGCTCGATCAAAGGAGCTTCCAATGAACCGCTCACTCCGACTGTCAGTTGCCGCATTGCTGGCCACAGCGATGTCGAACCTGGGCACGTCAGCCTTGGCACAGGCTCCAAAACGTGTGCTGCCCGCACAGCCTGCGAAAAACATGGTAGTCATGATGCCCCAAAATGTCGTCACCCAGCCC
>JAJSAJ010001035.1 GCA_024274855.1 Planctomycetota bacterium
CTCCGTTCCCCCGTTCGCAGCCGACAATTTCCCACACGTATGATGCTGTCGGGACGTACACGGTGCATCTTGCGGTGACGGACGGTTTTCACGATCCCGTTGTGGTGTCGTTCGATGTCGAGATCGTCACGGCCGCGGATCAGCCTGGTGTGGATCGCTGGGATGTGAGCACTACGACGAATCCACCAACAACTTTCCAAGTCACCTTCGACAACACGACCGGCATCGGATCAAACGGCGTGCTGACAGGTGTGAAAAACGAGGGTGGTGCGACCTCGGTCGTGTTTGGTATGGAGACGGCAGGTGTCATTTTTTGGATGGATATTCGGATGAACCCGGTCTCGAGCAATGTCGTGTGGGGCGTTGGGAATACTTATTTTAGCAATCTGGACCGCTCTAAGGGGACAATGTCGGGTGTTGTCCTGGATGGTGCGGCAGGCGTCTCCGGTTTTACGGGAATAGCACGTTGAGAACCGGTGAACTGGGGGACTTTCTCGTGCCGGTGCGAACAACAGCGCCCAGGCTGCCTGGTTGCCGAGGCATCCCACCAACGTCTCGTGACTTGGATTCGTCGTTATTCGTTTGCGAACCACCGCCTGATCGGACTATTCTTGATTAGTATTCCGTTACACTTTAGCCAAATGGAGAACGCGCGTTGGTCGAAGGACCCCCATGGGCTTGTGTCATGAGTGAACAAGTTTCGCAAGCTAAAGCGTTTTGTGACAGATTCGTAAGACTGGAGCCCCGGTGCAATGGGTAGATTTGGGCGAGGCGCGGCACATGCGGTGGCGGCATCGCTGCTGCTCGGCTTGGCGGTGCGCGGAGACTGTGCACCTCCGTCAAACCACGATCAGGAATTAGGTGTTCCGGGCTTCATCACCGGCTTGCACGCACAGGGTTACCTGGATCCGTTCAACAACAACTGCGCTTTGTGTCATGGTGACGCGTTGAAAGGTGGATATGGGCCCTCGTGCTTCTCATGTCACGGGGCATTCTGGGATTCAACCGGCCCGCAGTATCCTTCGTCGCATTCGCACCAGGTTTCCGGCAATCGAGGCCATACGGCGCGGCAAGCGGATTGCACGTTTTGCCACGACGTATTTGGAGACCTTTTCAAGAAAACATCTTTTTGGCATGGACCAGGTCATGGAACACCCTACGACAGTGGGTGCACGCAATGTCATGGTCCGGACTTGGATGGCGACAGCGGCATTGCCTATTCGTGTTATTGGTGCCACGACAGGCTTTGGGCAGGTGACGGTCCACCGACCGATCACACGGTTGAACTCGGCGGTTTCGCACAGCATCAACCTGGATACCTTGAGCCACTTGCCAACGGTTGCACGCAGTGTCACGGGGCGAATCTTGACGATGGCTTCGCCCCGTCCTGTTTCAGTTGTCACGGACCGGGCGGGAAAGGTCCGCCGGCGGATCATACGGAACTTAAGGGTGGTATCGTGCCGCACCAAGCGGGTTACGAGGATCCGTACCAGAATTGCACGGCATGCCACGGCTCGAATTTGGACAATGGCTTCGCCACGTCCTGTCTCAGTTGCCACGGCGGCGGTGGGGTCGGCCCGCCCGATGACCACAGCGAGAAACTGGGTGGGTTCGCTTTTCATCGCCCCGGTTATGCGGATCCGGTCAATAGCGGATGTGCGACTTGCCACGGGCCGGATCTCCGTGGTGGCTTGGGGCCCTCCTGCTACACGTGCCATCGACGAGAATGGGCCGACCACGATTTCTAGGGTGAGCCATGGTTACCGGACGGGGCGAATCAGTGTCAGCCGTGCCACGGTGCGCCAACCCGTTCGACGATTCCCTGGAATCATGAGTTGTCGCGGAGTGTTTATTCGGTTTCTACTTCAACCGTTGCGTCGATCGGCCAGCCGAATGGCAATTCGGCAAAGTGCCTTGGTTGCCACGAAGGAAGTCCTGGCGGGCCTGCCATCGATGATTTTGACGGGACTACGGACGGCTCGGAGTTTGTGTTTGGCAGCGAGGCGTTTGGAACCAATCTGGTGCAACACCACCCGGTGAGTTTCACCTTCGATACTGCCTTGGCAACCCGGCATGGAGGGCTCAACGATCCCACCGTAACGCCAAGCGGATTGTCGCTGCAAGGGACAATCGATGACGACCTGCTCCAAGACGGGCAGGTTCAGTGCACCAGTTGTCATGATCCGCACAACTATCGGAATGGTCAGTTTCTCATTCAATCCTTTCCCGGCGACGGGGGGCTTTGTTTCAAGTGTCATACGTCGCCCAGTCATGATCCAGCACAGCATCATATCCCTGGTCGAGCCGATCCGTGGGGAGAGACTCGCGGCACTCAATTTACATGCTTGATGTGTCACGGATCGGACTTGGAAGGTGCCGGCGAGGCCCCAGGTTGCAGCACGTGTCACAACGCATTTGTTTTTCCCGATGCGCCGTTGCCGGGCCATCACATGGGTGACCGCAGTTTGCCCTACTTTGATTGCGTCATGTGCCACGCCGATTCGGCCACCGGCCTGTTGACGGGC
>JAJSAJ010001036.1 GCA_024274855.1 Planctomycetota bacterium
AGTGGTCTTTCCCAGCCAGCTGGGGTGGATGGCTTTTTCTTTTAGCGAAAATATTCTGATCCGGTTGACCTTCGGGCATGCGACCGCCGAGGCGGCCCGGGGTAGTGTCTGTGGAGCAGGCCACCTATTGACCGGACACGTCCCCGATTTCGCTCGGGACTTGGCGGGGCGACTGCACGATATCGCTCGGGGAAAAATGCGTTCGCTTCAGGATATTGCGGTCCGTCTGCCGCACTGCACACCATTCCAGCGATCTGTCTTGCGGCACTGCCGCTCGGTCCCCTGGGGCCAGACTCGTACGTATGGCCAGTTGGCTGCACAGGCCGGTTCGCCTCGCGCCGCGCGCGCCGTCGGCAACATTATGGCTTCCAACGCCCTACCGTTGGTGATTCCATGCCATCGAGTCGTCGGGGCACACGGCAAATTAGGCGGGTTTTCCGCCGCCGGAGGTCTTCAGATGAAACGCCGATTGCTCGCATTGGAAGCCTCCGAGCCAACCCGCCGCTCGCATTTGCCTGGCAGTCCTGTTACGCTGGACGACTGCCACCTGATGTTGTGGAACCACAAGCAAACATAAGGAAGTTCACGGTCTGGTCCGCTCCGCCTGTCGCTTGTGAAAACATGCAGGTTCGGCGAACAGACGTGACACCCCCAGGACCAACCCTTTGGACGAACCCATGAGGAGATAGACGATGGTAGGTCGGTTTCTATTGAGTTTGATGGTCGTTGTTGCGTTCGCCTGCTCAGCCAACGCGAAACACCCGGTTACCTTCGAAGTTCAATTGCTTTGTGTTGATGCCAACGAAGGCTGTGATGTGGCCGACTTTGACAAAGACGGCAAGCTCGATGTTGTCGCGGGACGAAATTGGTACCGTAATGGCCAGTGGATTCCAAGACCGGTACGCATTATTAACGACTGGAACGGATACGTTGAATCCAATGGAGAATTTGCGTACGACGTTGATGGGGACGGATTGACTGATGTCGTCTCTGGCGCGTTTACCGATGGGGCGATCTACTGGTATAAGAATCCGGGCGGCAATCCGCTCATGTGGGGCCATCTATGGCAGAAGAGCTTACTTGTCGACACCGAGCAAAAAACCAATGAAGTCAGCTACCTGATCGACATTGATGGTGACGGCAAGCCGGAGTGGATCAGCAATCAGTGGAACCCGAAGAACGCGTGCATCATTTGGAAGTTCACCACTGAGCAGCGTGAAGTTGACGTCCAGCGTGGAAAGAAGACCGAAAAGGTCATGCAAACGGTGCCCACATTGACGCCACATGTCATTGGTAAGGAAAACGGTCATGGTATTGCGTTTGGCGATATAAACAATGACGGCCGTGACGACATTCTTTTTGGGCGTGGCTGGTATGAACGGCCCGCGGGCGATCCGCTCGCAGGACAATGGGCTTGCCACCTCGACTGGAACATACATGGTACCTGTCCCATGCAAGTGATTGACATTGACAAAGACGGTATTAACGACCTGATCTGGAGCAAGGCCCATGATTTTGGAATCTACCTTTGGCGAGGGCTTGGGCCGGATGCTTCAGGTAAGCTGCAATTTGACGAGTCACTTATTGACGATTCGTTCTCACAAGCGCACAGCTTTGCCATGGCGGACTTAGATGGAGACGGTGTCAACGAACTGATTACCGGCAAACGAGTGCGAGGCCACAATGGACGAGATCCCGGAGCCGATCAGCCTCCAATCGTCCGCTACTATGTCTGGGACGGTGCCAAGAAGGCATTCGACGCGTACACCATTACCGAAGGAAAGGCAGGGATCGTTCTTCAGCTGCGCACGGCCGATCTGGACGGCGACGGGGACATCGACATCATCGTGCCCGGCAAGGAAGGCACTCAGATCCTATGGAACAAGACCCGGTAGCCTGAGTTTTCTTCGGGCGGTGCCGGAGGTTGCGCCCAGGCTCGCTCTTGCCTCGCAGGCAAGACCCCCACGCGGCTCGTCCCGTGGGTGAATCAGTTTCGCGGGCTAAATCCGTTACTGTTGCGCACTTTTCTCACCAGAAGGTTTCATTGTGAGATGGCCTATTCGATAGCAAGCGTTTTGCCACTTAGCTTCGTGATCGGGGTTATCAGGAGCTTCCGGAACTCGACTTCAGACCCTTCGGCTTGTAACGCAATGTGGCCTTTTGTTGCCGTGCAACCGGTACCGAAATTGACAAGATCGCCATTGAGCCAGACCTTGACGGCATCCCCCACGCACTCGATGACCATCCGGTTCCACTGCCCAACCTTTTTCTCGGAACCATCGGTCAGGTTCAGGATGCGGCGCGCTTTCCCCTCGGTAATCCCCCATTTCTCCTTCGGACCTCGCCGTTTTTCCATGTTGGGGACTTGAATATCCTCCACAATGCACCAGAAGTCTCCGGCATTCTGGTGCATCATCTGCACCTCAATCGACTTTGGAAACATCTTGTACAGTGCGCGCGGCGTGGACGCATGAACCAACACACCACAGTTCCCGGGTTTACCGGCGAACCGGTACTCGACTTCCAAGCGGTAGTTCTGATACTCGGCATCCGTGACCAGATGGCCACCCGGTGTTCCAAGACTGACCAGCATCCCGTTGCGTACGATAAACGGGGAACGAGCGTCCGGATGATTATCCAGCTTGGGCACATCAACATGCCATCCCTTCAAGTCCTTACCGTTGAACAAGCTTGTCGATTTGGCGTTACTGTCTATGGCAGTCTCCGAAGCCTCTCCCCGCAGGTTGGTCACACACAGAATCATCGAGACGGATGTGATTCCGAGAATCATCATTTGTTTCATTGCGAACGTCCTCAAATTGGATATAGAATATCGTCGTGTATGCCCGCTAGTAGTTTGCCAAAGCTAAGAACTGGTGTGGCGCCGGTTCTGCCAACGCTCCTTTCGTCCTTGCACGGTCTTGCGAGCACTGGCGAAGCCTGTGTCACCCAACCCCAACACGAATAATCACGTAGCATCCGTGGTTAGGAACGACCAAATTGTACCCGATTGCTTCCCGCGGTGCCACAACCGGGCGCGGCCCGGCGGAGTCTTCCAAAGGTGCTCTTCCCTGCAGAATACCCGTCGTATTCTGCAGGGAAGAGCGACCAGAGTACCTCGCGGGCACCACAACCCCGTGGATTTTGATGTCAATGGCTGTGGCCGCAGGCGATGCGTGCTGGACACGCCACGCAAACAGAGGACACGAGTAATGCTATCCAACGCTCGATGGTGGTCTGTGCTGGCTCTGACTGTTTTCCCAATGTGGTCGCAACTTCAGGTGAGCGGCCAGACGCCTGCGTTGACTACCAGCGATGAGGTCCAATTGGCTTTCACGTCAAGCGGCACGCTGCGCGGCGTATCGATCGCGGGGAAACAACTGTTGCCGAGTGACCGAATCGAATTCAACCCAGTCAGCATTTGTGACGTGACACGGAGTGCGAAGTTTGTTCCCGCCAAGCCCACGATGTTCAATGAAGACGCGGACAACCTGGTATTCCAAGCCCAGCTGCCCGACTTGGCGATCGGAGTTACGTCGCGATATCGAACGGTCGGCCGGCGAATCGACGTTACCTTGAAAGTTCACGATACCAAGGGAATGGATCGCGGGTTGTTGGTGCGTTTTGCACTGCCAATCAAAGCCTTGGGATGGCAGTGGTGGGACGATTTGGAAACAGCGCGTACAGTCGGCACCAAAGGGACCTTCGAGAATACTCGGGGCATCCGCGAGTTCGCCTCACTTCCAGAATGGCGAGACAAACCCGTCTTGAGCATGGGAAAGCACTCGACGAACTTCTGCAGCGTGATGACCGGGCCGGTTGGAGTCTGCTATGCCGTCCCACTCGATCAGCCGCGGGTTTTTCGAACTGGCTATGATGCGGGCCGCGGCTTGTTCTATATTGTCTTCGACGTGGCCTTCGTTGCCGAGACACTACCGCCGGGGACCGCCGAGTTTACCTTTCACATCTACCAGTGCGATCCGAAATGGGGAATGCGGAGTGCACTCGATCGGTACTACCACCTGTTTCCGCAGTTCTTCGCGAAGCATGTCAGCCGCCAAGGCATGTGGATGGCGTTTTCAAAGCTATCGCAAATCGACAATGCAAACGAGTTTCGTTTCGCTTATCAGGAAGGCGCTTCGGAGCCCGGGTACGACGACCAGATCGGGGTCTCCAGTCTTACATATTTTACCCACGCGGGGATGTTCGCGAACATCCCGAACTATGACCCACGAACGGACCCTAAGCCGACTTATGAGCGACAATTAGCGGCCATGCGAAGGCATTGCAAACGTCTGACTGGAAGCGATACGATCTTTGACGCGTCGGGATTGTATGATGCGAACGGCAAGTTGTCGATCAAAAGGGCGTCCGTCTACGGCCACATCCTGGCTCAATACAACCTTGATCCGCAGCTGCCCTACGGAACGTACATGCTGAAGCAGATCGACAAGACCTTCGAGAACTTTCGCACACGACGGGGCGGTGAGCTGGACGGGTTCTACTACGATGGTATCACCACGGGAGTGAACTATCGACGCAACCATTTTCACGACGCGAGTTATCCTCCCATTTGGGATCCCGTCCGAAAGAAGCCGCTGCTTTATAACTTTTTCTCGTCTGTCGAGTTCGCGCGAGCGGTTGCCGAGCGCCTTCATGCAGCAAACAAGATTACGATGATGAACGGCGCCATGGGCAGCGGTTTTTATACCGCCCCCTATCTTGATGTTATGGGCGCAGAGACCGGATTGCATATCAACCGATCCAGTTTTAACTTTGTTCGGACGATATGCTGGCAGAAGCCGTTTGTCACGCTCCTGAAAGGGAGTTTCAGCAAGCTGACCCAGGATGACATTGCCGGGTTCATGAAGCGATGTGTTGCTTACGGGGTTTTCCCGGGATTCTTCGACTGGCCTCCAAGCGGCCTCGGGCCCGGATCACGCTATTGGGACCATCCGGAATGGTTCGAGCGCGACCGGAAAAACCACCGACTTTACCAGTCGCTTTGCCAGCAGCTGGCCGAGGCCGGTTGGCAGCCACTGACACTGGCACGCAGTCAAAATCCCAATTTGATTGTTGAACGATTCGGAAACATCGATGATGGAGAACTGTTTTTCACTGTTCTGAATGACAGTAAAAAGGACGAGCGAACAGAAATCTCGATTCCTCGCTCGGCGTTGCCCGCAGAAGCCATGGTCGTGGATGAGGTCAGCCGGACCTGGTTGGACGACACATCGCTTGTTGGCGAGCGGTTTCTGATTCCGCTTGTGTTGAAACCACGCACGCTCGTCGCGTTGCACATCACATCCAAACAACGCCTGGTCCAATCCCAGGTTCAGCAAATCACGAACAACCTGCGACTGCGACGGCAGATGGCGACGCTCGACCCAGAACGCCCTGCGTTGGTTCACTGGATTGCCTATCGGCAGGGTCCTTATGCGTGTGATCGTATTGACGACCGGTTCTGCATGAAGCTGGTCAACGCGTCTGGCAAGGAGACGTGCGGCGCTACTCAGTGGGTCATGTTGTATCAGGACAAACCGGAACCCCTGCGGCTTCGTATACGCTTCAAGGGCGCCACCAGAACACGTGACTCGGTGGCTGGCATGCTTCCTCTCCATCTCAACCAAGCGAAAACTTGGTCACCGGTGCTTGACGTTCTTGCCGTCGATGTACAGCGAGGCCTTTCCTGATGCGCCATCGATTGTGCCGGCAACATGGACCCACACGCCTTGCTTCAATCCAGCCGCAAACCGCACGTGCGGATCACGGAACACCAAACGCAGCGAATTGCCGGGGTACGTATCAAGCATGTAGGCTGTGGCCCCACCAACCGGAGTCTTGTCGAGGATTCTTGCTCCACCTGCCCCCTGTCGGCCCGGGCGAATCCAAGCTTCCAGCGTCACGCCATCGAGACAATCCAATGCACGATTATCCGACACGTTCATGTACGAGCCACCGTCCAAATGGACCGCCTTGCCAGGTGGGTCCTCGATATCGATCACGGCGACGTTACCAACAGGATCGGCAATCAAGTGTTTTGGCCCGTCACTCACAAAACAGCCATCAGTCCTTCGACTGAAATCCCAACATGCAACGCAGCCAGGGATGGCACTCGGGCGACTGTCTCGCGATCTGCCGAGCGTCAGGACTTCGTCATCAGACAACGCTCGATCAAAAACAGACACACGTGCAATATCACCGACAAACCGGCTCTTGCCCTGGCTATCCGCACCAATTCGCAGGGGCAATCGATTCGGGCGAATCGGGCCGGGCAACCGGAACGGCTTTGTCACGTTGGCGGGTGCGACAGGAACCCGAGTCGGCTTGGGCAATTCAGCTTCAATCGACTCACCGGCTCGCAGCTTGACGACAAAGTCGTTCTCCTCTTTCCGCACAGTCGATCGGTTGAAGCGAGGTGTTCGGCCATTGAAGTTATTACGTATTCGAAGCTGACTGTCACAGGTCGCCACGATACGGAACCAGACAGTCGCGTTGTTTCGGCGGCGGGCGGAGACCAGGTATCCACCCTCGGTCCGCAGATCTCGAAACGAAGCGTCATGCCACCGCCATGGCATGGCTGGAAAGATCCGAATGACAGGGTCCGGAGCGGTCATCAGATCGACGGCCCAACTCTGCAGCAGCATTTCGTGAACGGCCTGAGCAGCCGCAAAGTTGCCTTCGAGTGTAAACGGGCGGTAGGTAAACCCGGACAAGCCGGAACGCGTCTGATCCCCGTTGACGTGGAATCCGTTGCGTAGAATAAACGCGTGGACATACTTCTGCAGATAGTCGACCGCTCGCTCAGGTTGCTGGGCTCGGGCGGACATGGCGGCTGCCCATGAAAAGCTGTACCCGACCCATGCCCGTGTACCCATTTCGCGCAACTGGTCCAACGAAGCACCGATAACAGCCCGATCCCGGTCACTGCGGTCGACGTTAAGGATGCCAAGCGGGTGAATCGCCATCAGGTGTGAATGGTGACGGTGGCTTTGGCGTAGGCTCTCATCCGGGGCAAGTCGCAGGCGAGCCGTATCACTTTCAACGGCTAGGTCATCCATCTTGGCCAACGTCTGCTTCCATCGTTCCGCCTGCTTGGGGTCTCCCACTTCGCCAGCCATTTGATGGACAGCGGCAAACAACTTGCGCATCAGCGCCAAGTCATAGTTACTGTTCGGTGTCAGCCATGCTTTCAACGAGTTGTTATGGATCTCGGGCGATGACGAGAGCGGCAGTTTCAGCTTGCCGTCCTGGCCGGGACGCAATAGTCCAACCAAAGCCTCTGCCGCCTCCCGGCAATAGGGATACGCGTTTTTCACCAGAAACTCGCGATCCATCGTGTAACGCCAGTGATCAAAAAACGCCAATGCCACCCAGGCCCCGTTGCAAGGTGAAAAGGAATACTGCGCCCAACCGCCCATCGGTTTGCCATCAAACGCCATCACACCTGGAACAACTAGCCCACTGGTCCCGAAGAACGAACGAGCGAACTTGCGATGTACTGGTTTCAATCCCGACATAAACTCAAGAAAGCTCAACCCCTCATCAAAGTGACCCGACCCCAGATAGGCCCAATAGGTCAGTTGCGTGTTCAAATCGTGGTGGTAATCGCCTTTCCAAGGAGGGAGTCGTCCCGAGTCCGCGGTCCACAGACCTTGCAGCGGCATGGGCGGGGCGCCACGGCGCGATGCGGCACCGTAGAAGTATTGGACCAGATTATAATGCCGTTGGATGGCCGGGTCCGGAATCTGGACCGAGGACTTGGCCCAAAACCTCGCCCACCACTGCACATGCGGCTTGATCAGGCCGTTCCAGCCGGTCGAAAACGCGTTGGCACAGTGTTGCTTTGCGAGAGCCAGCGGATCTCGACCGTGACGGTTGGTCGTCAATGCGATGGCCAGCAAGGTCTCGTTGTCCACGCGACGGCTCTGAACCAACACGACGTACTTCAGGCCTAGTGCGGCCCGCTGGGTGACAGAATACGTGTCACCTGTCTGCTGGATTTTGGCGGGTTCGTAACCTAGCTTGCCAACGGCAGCATTCGCCACCAGGGCAATTTTCGGCGCCGGCCCGGGGATTCGGACCAACGCGACGGGACTCGTTGCACTAAAAAAACAAGCGACTCGTCTTCCATCCGGTGCTGCAGGTCCGCACTCCAACCGCGGATTCTCCCGCGACTCACGCGTCTTGACAGCATGCCGTTCCGAATCACGGGGAGCTCTCGCCTCGGGTCGCCCGTTCAATTCCGCCCACCCGATTGC
>JAJSAJ010001037.1 GCA_024274855.1 Planctomycetota bacterium
CATTCGGCAGTCGTTGGCCTATGCGGCGACGAAGCTCGATGACGAAGCCCTGGATCGTCACGAAATGCCCTGAAGTTCTTGCTTGATCAAGGTCTGCCACGTTCGACCTTTCAGCATCTTGAAGGCATGAGCCTGGAAGCCACGGAGCACGACTTGATTGTCGGCGCGGTGATCACCGTGACCGACCGACGCTTCGCCCTCCGACAAACAAAGGGTAACACCATGAAAACGACGCGTCCCATTTCTAGAAGGACGATTCTGAAGACGGCGGTTGCGGCGTTCGGAACACCCTGGATTGTACCGTCGTCCGCCCTGGGTCGTAACGGCACGGTCGCGCCAAGCGAACGGATTGTTCTGGGCGGAATCGGTATTCGAAATCGCGGGTCCAAAGTTCTCGGCACCATGTTGCCGCAACCCGACGTCCGATTTGTTGCGATTGCCGACGTTCGCGCCGATCGCCGAAAAGCCGTCAAGGAAATGGCCGACAAAACAAACGGAGACTCTGCATGTGCCATGTATCGCGACTTTCGCCAGCTGCTGGATCGCAACGATATCGACGCGGTGTTGATCGCAACCGGCGACCGCTGGCACGCAACGGCTTCGATGATGGCCGCCGAGGCGGGGAAAGATATCTACAGCGAAAAGCCCTGTGCCATCACCATCGAATTGGCCCAACGTCTGGCCGATACGATCCAACGTACGGGCCGGGTGTTTCAATGTGGAACTCAGCGGCGCAGCATATCCAACTTCATCCACGCAATTCAGCTGGCCCGAACCGGGAAACTCGGTAATCTTCACACACTGCACGCCTCAATTTATAAGTTGCAGGATCGGCATGACTGGTTGCCGGCTGAACCCGAGCCTTCGAAGGAGCTTGTTGACTGGGACATGTGGCTAGGTCCGGCCCCATGGCGACCCTATAACCATGCCTACGTCGACGGCCGATGGCGAGGCTACTATGACTTCGATTCCGGAGCCAAGCTGTTGGACTGGGGCGCCCATACACTGGACTTGTGCCAGGCAGCTGGCGGAGCTGACGGGTCGACACCCGTCGAATACGAACCCCTTTATACCAAAGGCGACAACGTTATTCACTGTAAGTATGCGAACGGCTTGAAACTGATTCTTCGTCGCACCGGTTGGCTCGGACTGGGCACTTGTCCGGTTCGTTTCGAAGGCGACGAAGGTTGGGTCGAGACAGGTGACTCAGGCCGAATTGCCGTCTCACTCGATTCACTTCGCGCGGAACTTCCCGATCCCACGATCGCTGGAACCATGCCTTCGACGCACACCAGGAACTTCCTGAACTGTGTCAAGTCGCGAGCGAAGACGGCGGCCAACGAGAACATAATGCGAAAATCGCACATTGCGTGTCACGCAGCAGCCATCGCCTGGAAGCTCCGCCGCAAACTGACGTTTGACCCGATCGCCGAGGAGTTCATCGGAGACGAAGAAGCCAATCGAATGCGATCCCGCGCCATGCGCCGGCCATGGACCATATAGGAGACTGGTCGCGGTCAGCTCTTGGCTTCTTTTTGTGACATGGAGTGATACAAGATGAATTCGCGAAACTTTACGAGATCGGCGACGACCATTTGTTTGCTCTTTTTCTTGGCTGACTCGGTCTGGGCCCAAGTTTCCCTGCCCGTTCCGGATAAGACCGTTGATGAATTGGTCACCATACTGAAATCGGACGGTCCAGTTTTCGAAAAGGCAAAGGCTTGCCAACAATTGTCGATCACCGGTGACGTCCGCGCTGTACCGGCGTTAGCCTCGTTGCTTGCAGACGACCATCTGGCAACCTACGCGCGAAGTGCCTTGGAGGTCATCTCTGGCCCGCAGGCCGACGCGGCGCTGCGCACGGCAGCCGCGGCGCTCGATGGAGACAATCTTCTTGGCGTTCTCCACTCGATCGGCAAACGGGGCGACGTGCAAGCTGTCCCGCTGCTTGAAAACCTGCTGGTCGACAAATCGTCAGCCACCCATGCAGCGGCGGCCCTGGCCCGGATCGGCACGCCCCGCGCGGCGGAGCTGCTGCAAGAGGCCTTTGCAAGATCTTCGGACACATCGCAAGTCAGTTTGGCCCAAGCGTGCCTGATCGCCGCGCAACACCTGGCCGCCAAGGGCCACACGAAAAGGGCGGTGGCCATCTGGCACATGTTGTCCGGCGCGGATCTGCCGCAACAGCTCCATTGGTCTGCAACGTACAGTGCCATTGTTGCCCAGGGACGTGACGGCGTGCCGTTGCTATTGAAAATGCTCGATTCAGGAAATCCAGCTCAGTTCCGTCTGGCTTTACAGGCCGCGAGGCAACTTGGCAATGATGCCGAAGTGGCCACTGAATTGGCCTCACGGCTCGAAAAACAGTCCGTGAACAATCAAGCTCTCCTGCTGATCGCGCTGGGTGATCTCGGCGACAAACGCGTATTGCCTTCGGTATTGAAGATTGCCGGCAACGGCAAAGGAGAAGTGCGTCTCCGCGCAATCGGCGTTTTGGCCAAATTGGGCGACGAAAGCTGTGCACCGGTCTTGCTCGACGCGATCACGGACGTCGATCCGGCGGTTGCCAATGCGGCTAGCAAGGCACTGGGCGAACTGAAAGGGGATCAGATCAATGCATCGATTCTCAAGATGCTTGACAGCAAAGACAGACGCATACTCCTCTCCGCAATCCAGATCTCCTCAAAGCGAAATATCCACG
>JAJSAJ010000108.1 GCA_024274855.1 Planctomycetota bacterium
AAGGTTCAGGTAACCTACTTGATTGACCCGGACAAGAAGAAGTGGGCGGCGAGGGCGAAAATGGTCAAGGAGCGAGGTGGGAATGAACCGAAATGCGTGGCAGATGTCCGCGAGGCGCTAGAGGACAATGAACTGGACGCGATCTCGGTCGCCACTCCCAACCATTGGCACTCGCTGATGGTCATCTGGGCCGCTCAGGCCAGCAAGCACTGCTACGTCGAAAAGCCGGCCAGTCACGACATCTACCAAGGCCGCGTTGCTCTGGAGGCCTGGAAGAAGTATGGCATCGTTGTGCAGCATGGTACCCAGCAGCGAAGCGACTCCAGGCGAGCGGCACAAATCAAGGCCATTCGCGATGGTAAGTTCGGCAAGTTGAAGATCTCCTACGGGTATTGCTGCAAACCCCGATCCGGTATCGGCTTCAAAGCGCCCAGCGATCCGCCCACCAATTTGGATTGGAACATGTGGCGAGGCCCAGCGGTGATCGACCAATATCACGGCAACTTTCACCCCTACAACTGGCACTGGTTCTGGAAGACAGGCAACGGCGACCTGAACAACCAGGGCACGCACCAGCTTGACGTGGCGCAATGGGCGATCGACGAGGACCAGACCCACCCGGTCCGCGCGATGGCGTTGGGCGGTCGCTTCAAGTGGGACGACCAGGGCGAAACGCCCAACACGATGTTTGGCATTGCCGAGTACCCCAACGGCCAACTTGTCTTCTTTAACGTCCGCAATGTCAACTACAAAGGCTACAAGCGGCAGGTGAAGAATGAGTTCTACTTCGAGGATGGCGGCTGGATGGACGACAACGGCACCTATTACAAGAAAGGGAGCACCGAGGGCGAGAAGATCGACTTCGCCCCGGTGAAGATTACCGACGGTGGGTGCTTCGGCAGTTTCGTCGCCGCCTGTCGTGCCGGCAAACCCGAAATGTCCAACGCCAACATGGAGGTGGCCCACTACTCGTGCGTTGTTGGGCACCTGATGAACAACTCGTATCGCATCGGCAAACCGGTCCCGTTCAACGCCAAGGCCGGCCAGTTTGGGGACAACAAAGCCGCCTACGAGCATTTCATGAAACTGCACGAGATCACGCGCGACGGCTGCGGCGTGCCGGAGAATGAGGCCAAGTACACCGTCGGACCGTGGCTCAACTTCGATCCCAAGACCGAGCTGTTCACGGGCGATTGTGCCGGCGAGGCCAACAAGCTCGTGCGCGATCCGCACCGCCTGGGATTCGAGATCCCGGACGCGGATAAGGTGTAGGCTGGCGGAGTCCAGGTGCCATTCCACAACTGTAGCCAAGACGGGTTGCCGGCCCCAGCCACGGAACGCTCAGCAACTTTCAATCGGACGGCACGTTCACTTACACGCCCCTTGCGGGATTCACCGGAATCGACGCCTTCTCCTACCAAGTCAGTGACGGCACCGGCAACAACAATGTTGCCCAAGCGGCCATCGCCGTCGGCGGCTATCGGCACGCCGAGGGCGACCCGCTGCACAGCACGCTGGTGCAGAACCAGGACCAGAGCTTCACGCTGACCGACAAGCACGGCAATGTGACCACCTAATTCGCCAGTCAATAACTGTCGCACGCTTCCGCGTACAGACCCCCATGGGTGAATCAGTCTCGCAGCTAAGGGGGATCGTCGCATGAACGCCCCCCCCGGTTCGGGACGCGCGCTCCGGTGCCCATTAGCTTGAGAGACTTTGGTTCCCACGGGACAAGCCCGCGGGGGCCGGGATCGACGCAACGTCCCCCAGTAAGCGAGACAACAATTGATTCGCCGGTCGCTAAGAGCTTACTGCCAAAGCGTCTGACACGTTCATGACACTCACTGCCGGGCCCTGGTCGGACTGGGCAGTCCGGTGCGCCTCCGCTGCGCGCGCTCGATTACCGAGCCGCTCGCTGTCGAGTGCGGCATCCACTGATGAAATGCCGGTCCAATACCCGGCTGGGATGCACCAGAATGGGACGAGTAGCGCCCGGCAATACGCATTCTCACTTGCCACGCCATCCTTGGTGTGCCAGCGATCGCCGTGAACGTTGCGGATGATGGACGACTCTCGACGGCGATCTTGACACCCTACGACTACGACTGACGGCCCTGCTGCACCGCTATCTGATCTGGATGGAAACGCATCACTACGCCAAGGCGACGGCCACGATCCGCCGCGTGACACTCAGCAAGTTCATCCTCTGGTCCGACGATCGGAGTGTGACCCGAGCGGCCGACGTGACGCGTGACATGATGACCAGCGTATGGACGCGTTGTAACCGGATTGTGGTGTGCCGGCGCTCGCGGTACCGTGGTTGCCAGTTGCCAAGGTGGATGCCGCGAGCTTGTCACACCCTACACCTACTCGTAGGTAGTTGGCGGCAATGTCTGCCGGTTGTAGTCCCTCGTTCATGCCTAGAAGAGGAAAGGCCACTGTGGCCTGGCCGGAAGCTTCTGCCGCACGCAGCACGTCGCCAACCATCGAATACAGGTCCTCTGTCTGGAGAGGTCGTGTCCCACCTACAGTACAGATGTGATAAACCTATCTTGCGGCAATCGATCCACCCGGTGTCGATACAATCCCTCCAAATTCGACTTGTTTGCCCTGTGCCTGCTGACGGAACTCGTCTCCCGCCACTTGAGCAACCGAAGCCGCTGTAAAAGTGGATATTCTGAGGAATGGATCGTTGGAGATCACTATTGCATCCACGATCAGGTTCTGCAAGGGAGCTCCAATGAGAATGACATGCATGTGTTCGATGGTCCACTCATGGAAAACCGGCAAGGAATTTCCAAGCTTTCTTTTGTGCAAAGACGGTCCCGCGTGGACTTCCCAGAACGGTGTTAGCGAGAGCCAGTTGTCGGATGTCTTGTTCCCGAGCATACACTCTCCGTGCCGAAGCCGATTGTCTGCCGCTACGTCGAGCTTGATAGGAAATGTTCCTTGCTGGTCCCTTGAGTCAACTGCAGTCAACGCTCCCAGCACGTTTCTTGTCACTGTTACCTTTCAGGCCTTTCAGCGTTTTCCACTGGTTCAATTCAGGT
>JAJSAJ010001038.1 GCA_024274855.1 Planctomycetota bacterium
ATGGTTGGCCGATGAAGTGCGGCGGCGGTCCGGTCGCCGCCGCACTTGGTCGGATTGTAGCAGATTCAGTCCCTTTTGAAGCGGGGCCGCCCGGTTGGGCACCGCCGTGGACCTTGCAGTCTGGTCCGATGCTTCGAGCCTGTCCCGAAATTGGCTGGCGGTTGCCAACGTGGGAGAGGGTTGCCGACGTGGGAGGGCGGTTGCCGACGTGGGAGGGCGAAGCTCCTGCTGAGCCGAGAAGTCCCGAGAAATCCTCGATTTCGCGCCCTTTCGTGGCTCGCTAGGAAGCGAGCCCACCCAATTTCGGGACACGCTCTTGGAATCTCTTGTTCGGAAATGCCTGAAAAATGCAGAACCGAGAATCCCCGGTTGGGCAACCTCACGGCGTTGGCGTATGATGGGGAAATGCCGTCCGAGTGTGAATACTCTCGAAAACATACCGAAAGACTGGCCGAATGTCGGCACGCTTGGCTGTTTGTTGTCCTCGCGTGGGGGCGCTGCTTGCACGATTATCTTGACTGAGTCTCGTCGGCCGTGACTCGGCTGCGGGCGGCTCGAAATGCCCTTGTGTGAAGCGGCCTGTTCAACTCGATTTCATGCCGCGAGCCGGGCCGCCGAAAAATCGGGAATTACCAACCTGTTGAGGTGATGTATGGCGTGTATGAGCACCGGGCAGCTTGCGTCGATGTGCCATCGCATGGGGACATCGTTGGCGGCTGGAACCGACGTTCTGAAGGTGCTGAATCAGGAGTCGCGTTACGGTAGTTCCGCTTATCAACGCTGCATGGTCGAGGTGGCACGCCGTGTTGGCAACGGCGCTACGTTGGCCGAAGCATTCCAGGCAAGCGGTGGATACTTGCCCGATCTGCTGTGCGAATTGGTGGGCGTTGGTGAACAGACCGGTCGTTTGGACGGCGTTTTTCAGCGATTGAGCGAGCATTATCAGCATCTGCTGCACCTGCGCCGCACGTTCCTTGCCGGAATCGTGTGGCCCGTTTTCGAACTGGGACTTGGTGTGGTGGTGATCGGAGGCCTGATTTATCTGCTCGGTGCGATCGATCCGTCCTCAAAAGGCGTTTTTGGACTGGCCGGCGGGCGGGGACTGATGATCTATCTGGTCATCATCACAGCCATTTTGCTGGTCGGATTCGTCGTTGTTCATGGGCTTCGCCGAGGGTGGTTTGGCAGTTGGCCGCAGACGTTGATGTTTCGTCTGCCCGTGATTGGAACCAGCTTGCAGACCATGGCAATCTCACGCATGGCCTGGACTCTTTCCCTTGCACTGAATGCGGGAATTGACGCGCGCCGAGCCATGCGACTTGCTTTCAGCAGTACGCAAAGCCAGTTCTACACAAGGCATCTTGATGCGGTTGACACCGTGATTGTTCGCGGCGGACAGTTTCACGAAGCCTTGCGCGCCACCGGCGCGTTTCCCAGTGAGTTCCTGAACGCGATGGAATCGGCCGAAGTGTCAGGAACGGAAAGTGAGTCGTTGGCTCATCTGTCCGAGCAATACCAGGAACGTGCCGAGTCATCGACGGGAATGCTGGCTGTTGCTGCCGGCGTATTGGTGTTTGTCGCGATCGGAGCTGTCTTCATATTTGTGATCTTCAGCCTGTTCGTCACCCTCTATTTGGGACCCATTAACGAAGCGGTCGATTTCGCCAACCATCCGAATTAGTAGTCGTAGGGTGTGACAAGATCGCCGTCGAAAACTCTCCATCATCCGCAACGTTCACGGCGATCGCCGGCACACCAGGAATTGCTGAAATGATGCCCAGCGTATGCGCGCGCATTGTAACCGGATTGTGGTGTGCCGGCGCTCGCAATACCGGCGGTTGCCAGTTGCCAAAGTGGATGCCGCGAGCTTGTCACCCCCTACACCTGGCGGGCGTCCGGCAAGTTCGGTTGCCTCAATCGCCGTCACGGCATCGGAACCGCGCAGCCTGCAACGCGATGTCCACGCCGACCCAATCCGACCAAGCGTCCAAACACTGGTGAAAAACCGACCATCCAGTAGCGTCGCCGATCTGTTGACCATTCAGGCGACTGACCGGCCATAGGCACGGTGAGGTGCTACACAGTAGAACCTCATCCGCGTCGGCCACCTCGTCCAATCGGATGTCGGCCCATTGGAAGGGAATTCGAAGCTTTGTGGCAAGCTGCTGCAAAACCGTCAAGCTGACCCCCGGCAGAATCTTGTCGCGAGGCGGAGAGATAAAGCCTTGC
>JAJSAJ010001039.1 GCA_024274855.1 Planctomycetota bacterium
CGAACGTGGAAACGTTACCGCGGCGGCATGGCCTCGGACATCTGGCTGTTCCATTTGAAGAAACGAACGGCAAAACGCATCACGCAGTGGGAAGGCACCGACTCCATTCCGATGTGGCACGAGCAGACTGTCTATTACCTTTCTGACGCGGGCCAGCAACACAAGCTGAACATCTGGGCATACAACACGGCGACGGGTGAGCGAAAGCAAGTTACTCATTTATCCGAATTCGACGTCAAGTGGCCATCGATCGGACCGGGTGACCACGGGCAAGGCGAAATCGTTTTCCAGCATGGCTCGGACCTGTTGTTACTCGACCTGGCAACGGAGAAAACGCGTGTCGTCCCCGTGACAATCCCCGGTGACCGCCCGAAGATTATGCCTCACAGGGTCGACGCGGCCAAGTTCATTGCGGGTGCCGACATCTCGCCGACGGGAAAACGCGTGGTGGTTGCCGCACGTGGAGACATGTGGTCCTTGCCTGCTCGTAACGGCTCGCCGCGTAATATGACGAGAACCAGCGGCGTCGCGGAACGGTCGCCCAGCTGGAGTCCAGACGGTCGTTGGATCGCTTATCTAGCGGACATCACCGGCGAATACGAACTGTACATCAAGCAATCGGATGGAAAAGGTGAGACAAAGCGTCTGACCGAAGACGGTAAAGTCTATCGTTTTTCGCCTACCTGGTCTCCCGACTCCAAACAGATCGCCTTCACCGACAAGACAGGCACAATCTATTTGCACACGATTGCGACCGGTAAGACGTGTAAAGTCGATCAAGACCCATGGTCCGGCCGATCGGCACTCCGTTGGTCCCACGATTCAACCTGGATTGCATACAGTAAGCGGGCCGACGACAGGATCGGTAGGTCTTCGATTTGGTTGTACGACGTTAAAGCCGGCAAGGCTCGCCAACTGACGAGCGATCTTTTTCAGGATTCGGCGCCAACGTTCGACCGTAAAGGCGACTACCTCTTCTTCGCCAGCAGCCGGTATTTTGGATCGCCTATCTACGAAGATGTTGGCACAACGTTCGTTTATGGCAACACAGAAATCTTGATCGCGGTTCCGTTACGCAAGGACGTCAAAAACCCGCTGCTTCCGCGAAGTGACGAAGCGACGTTCACCGACCCGAAAACACTGGCTAAAGAAGCCTCGAAGGACAAAGGAAGCGAGGCTGTCAAGGGGAAATCGGCAACGAAACCGGACAAGAAACCGACACCGGAACCCAAAGACAAGAAGCCTGAACCGGACAAGAAACCCGAGCAGAAGAAGAAGCCGGCCGATGCGAAGAAAAGCGTCCCGGACACCCCGAAAAAGGGCGATCCAAAGTCAAAGAAGGTGACTCCGGCAAAAGGCCCAGAATCGTCAAAGAAGGGGGCAAAACTGCAGGCAAAACCGAAACCTGCTCCGAAACCAATGAAAATCGATTTTGACGGGGTGATGCAACGTGCATTCAAGCTGCCGGTCAAAAACGGCGTTTTCTCGAGACTCTGTGTCAACTATCGCGGTCAGTTGATCTACGCGCGCCGTTCCTCGCGAGGCATGACGACCAAGCCGGCAATTAAGCTCTTCGACTTGGCGGATCCGAGCCACTCGGAGAAAACGGTTGTGGAAGGCGCTTCACAGTTTGGACTTTCGGCCGATGGCAAGAAACTGTTGATGATGATTAGTTCGCGAATGATGATCGTCGACGCCGCCCCAGGCCAAAAGTCGACGAAACCGATATCGACCACCGGAATGAACGTCGTCGTCTATCCGAGACAGGAATGGAAACAGCTGTTCACCGATGCGTGGCGCATCGAACGCGACTTCTTCTATGATCCGACGATGCACGGGGTCGACTGGTCGGCAATCCGAAAAC
>JAJSAJ010001040.1 GCA_024274855.1 Planctomycetota bacterium
CATGGGCCCCTTCCGGCGAGTAGATGTAAAGATGACCGTCCTTCGAAGCGGCATCGGCCTTGCCGTTGTGCACGAAGTCGACGAAGGAGAACGGGTAGGCCACTTTCCTGACGTGTGGCACTCCAAATTCCTCGAGAAAAAACATCTCTTTCTCATCGACCTCGTTGCGCGCGGGATCGTCCGGCCCAAGCTGTCGCTCGTTGCCCCAGCGGTCCACGCGGTACCACGTGCGCCCGTTGTCGGGCGATTTCAGCAGTTTGACGCCACGGAACGGGCCCGACCATCGATCGAGCGGCGTCTTGGAGATGACGGAGTAAATCGTCTCGCCCTCGGAGACGATCCCGTATCCGAACCAACTTCCGGTCTCGCCAAAGAATCGGGGATAGGTCCGTAGTTCCTCTCTTTGGAATCCATCTGAACCGCCTCGAATGCGGTAAAGCCGGTTGTGGTAGCCATAGCCTTTGACGAGCCAGTTGCCGTCGTCCAACGAAGTCACTTGCGAATTGTCCGATGCCCATGTGATACACCAGTTGTCGCCACGACCGTCCGACCGGAAGATCGTGTTTCGGTCAAAGGTGACACCAACTGGATATTTCTCCGTGCGAGCAGGCGAACCGGCCTCGCTTGATGGCGGAGCAGCCAAGTTCCATCCGGGCGCACCCACGGAAAGCAAGCCGACAACAACTACAACGAATTTCTGGCACTGCATCGCATCCTCCTATCAGCCGCGGGTGTATCGACTATCGACCGGCGGCCGCCATGGCGGCTTTCCAAAAGTCGGCGCGCATGCGATCGACGTCGATACGATGATACGTCCACACTTTCCGCCGACGGTTCTCCGACGGCGTCGTGACTTGTTCCTCGGCGGCCAGTTCCGGGTGGACGAGCGCTTCGACGATCGTGATGTCCCACATGATCCAGGTCTTCGCGTCGGGAAAACGGGCTTTCCACTTTTTGGTCAGGTACTGGCCGAGTTTTCCCATCTGAGCCTGGCGGCGAAAGCTGTCGTCGCGGTCGAATTTCAAAGCTCCCGACACGGTCGCCGTCATGACGTGCAGTTCTAGCGGTTCGCAATTCAACAGGAAGTCCGCCGCATTCAAATCGCGGCGCACGTTGAATTCCGACTTGTTCCATGCGCGCTTCGTGCGGTCGTACCGGAATCCCAAGATGTAGGCCTTGATGCGCGGCGCGATTTCCGGCCTGAGCTGGATCGCCGAAGCGAGATTGGTCGATGCGCCGGTGCAGACGACATAGAGTTTCTCGCCCGCGGGCATCGAGAGGGCCGACCGGATGATGAATCGAGCTGCCGCGGAGTCTTTCGGCTCCTCACCGCCCCAGGGCCGTCCCATCGCTTCGACCGATCCCAGCGGGGTCGGCAGGTCACCGCGACCGAGCAACTTGACAAGCTCTTCGTTCAGCTTCTGGCTAGCCCGAACCGTATCCCTGGGCGAAAGATAGTGAAACCACTGAGCGGAATTGAGCGCCAACACGTCGAACCGATCTTGCCGCAGCATGCGGACGATCGCGTACAGATCATCGATCTCGTTGGCCGTGTCGCAGTCCAAGATCAACTTTGGCCGGACGGCCTTGCTTGTCTCTTGGCCCGCGGCCGGCACGCTCAGGCAACAGGCGGCTACCAGAGCAAACATGCCAAGAAGAATCATTGGTGCTGGAAGCTCGGTCACTCTCATCATTTTCCTCCAAGGTTCGAATGTCGTGGCCATCTACATGTTGCTCGGGCGGCGTATTCAAACCGGACGACCACGGACTGCGGAGCGTGGTGCGCGGTCTCTGGGTGGCGAAAGCCTCTCAGACGCTCAACCGGAAATCGACGCGTACGGCGTTCTTGGCGGCGCGTTTCTCGCGGCGCATACGCGGGATATTCGAATATTGTACCGATAATTGGGGCAAGCAGCCAGCTACGGATAAGAGCCAAGATTTCACGTCATCGGCGCACGGGCATATGTCTGTCATGGTCCGCGCACGTCGTCTTTGCACGCTGTTGATTCGGAGTCCTTTCAAGGACGACGTACCTCGCGCTTGGCGTCCCCGGCGCGGCCCGGGATGTCCAAGCATATTTCGTCGTACCGGTCAACGGATTGCCGTGGCCGTGAATCCGGCTATGCCGTCCGTTGGTGGCCACGGGCCCGGACGCGTTCAGTAAGTGCGCGCAATGGTCACCTCACTGCACGCCCACATTCCACCGGTGGTCCGGCGTTTTGTGTCCGGCAGCAGAAACGGCACCGCACCAAATGCCGAAGTTGATGCCGGGAAATGCCGTCGGTCAACGGGCGACCGATCCCGAGGCAGTGGATGAGCAGTCGGCCGCAAAGAATGCTCAGTATTCTCCAAGTATCACCTGTCGTGGTTGGAGGATCATAGGATTCGGCGCCGGCTTGCCCGTTCGCAGGTCCCGAACGCGGTGGCTCGTTCCGATCCACGCGAGTCGAATGGTGAAAGGTGGCCGCAGCAAATTGATGAGATACACCAGGCGGCGACTCCCCAAACGCGCCACGCGGATTTCGACTCCCCATGCGGGGACGGCCCGCTGGTCACAGGCTATCACATCCCGCGCAATACCGGCTTGTTTCAGCCAGCGGTTCATTTCCAGGTGATACTGCGGCGGCGCCGCGGCGCGCGCAATGGTTTTCGCGCCGGTAATGATGGGGGTTTTGTGACCTTTTCCCACCGGATCCTTGGTCAGACTGTCGCGGCCGATGATGCGCACGGAAATGCCCCTTGCCGCACCGGCTTGAAGTTGCTGGACGGTTTTGTCCGTAACGTGGGTGGCGTTGGGAACAATGATCAGCCGCGTCTGGTGGGCCGCCTGCCCGCGCAGCCAGCCGGCAGATAGTTCGCGCTCGGTGACGAAACCGATATGCACGCCGAGGAAGTTCAACGCCTCGTAAGTATCACGAAGCGCATCAATGGCGTGAACGTCCTGAATGGCAGACGCCTCCGAGTAAAGAATGCGCACTTGACGCTGTTGGCGGGCAAAGGCGGACACCTCCGGAACGAACCGGCGCAGATTCAATGCCGCAGTCACGTAACCATGCAGCAGCCACGGCTGGTCGAGCAGTGAATTGTCAAACCATTGTTTACCTTGCGCGATGACGACGCCGTCCGGGTCGCGTCCGAAGTACCACAGAAGATTCGCGCGCATCCCATGCAGGCAGCAGTACCAAAGGGCCAGTCGCATGTGCTGCTCCGAAGCGGCATCGTGACGCGAGAAACGCAGGTACAATTCCGCCACCGCGAGCGTCGCGTTGGGACAAACGATCGCCGAAGGAGGTTCCAGCGAGGACGCGGCCAGCGTGATTCAAGCTGCACTTGACGCACATCCTGCCGGTGGAATCCGAATTCGGAAAGGAACCTACAAGCTGGGGCAAAGTGTGATACTTGACCAGCAGCAGACGCTCAGTGGGGAAGGTCATGGGACAGTGCTTGTACCGCCCCCCGGACAATACGCGATTAAGATCATGAAAACAAAGCGCAGCCGTTTGCGGAGTGAGATCATATACACGGATTCCCAATGGCTCAAGGGAGCTGAGGATCGCACCTACGGCATGAGGCTTTCGAATCTGACAATCGACGGACAGCGACACGGCAAGGGCGTGTTCATGGACTTCCTGATGGAGTGTTCTTTGCGAGACTTATGGATCTACAACACGTACGATGGAGCAGGCTTATTCCTGAACCGATCCGTCATGGAGTGTACATTCGAGAATATTCACTTGCTTGGAAATGGCAACGCAAAAAACAAGGAAGCCTCGATTGTCATCGCATCTCAACCCGACGGCGATGCCTGCAACAACCTGCACTTCGATCGAGTTTCTATAATATTCCCGAATTATATTGGTCTCCTTGTGGGCACTCGGGAAGGCGACGGGCGGACTGCGCCGCGACTGCTTTTCTTTTCGGACTGTATGTTTCATGGCTGGCTCCCTGTTCCCTGCAAGACGCAGTTCGATCTGGTCCATGTCCAAAGAACGAGCCCGATGCGAGGCATGGTGATCACGAACTCGCGATTCACCAACACCGGCAACGAGCACGCCTATCTTCATGTTTCTGACGGAGATGTTCGGGTGAGCCATTGTTTCTTTGGCGGCGGAACCGGAAAATACGCGATCCGCGCTGCCGAGAACGCCTCAATCATGGTCTCACACAATACCTTTCATGGCGTCGCAAGGGCGCAGAAAGAGAGCTACTGTCTCTTTGCGGAGCACGCGAACGTCAATTTCTGCCAGAACATCGTTCAGTGCGAAAATAGAATGAGCCTCTCCCTTTTGCCGGGACCCAGCACGATCATCGCCCACAACCAGTTCGTGGGCACCCCGCGAGACTGCACGATTGCGGTCGGTGATCAACAGCACGCAACTTCGGCGAGCGTCATCATCAGCGGAAATACGTTCGGCGCGAGATCCGAGGAATCGGCGATCCGCATCGGCAATATTCCCGAGGACCGCGTGCAAGTTTTCGGGAACACGTTTTCCGGAACCGACACGAGTGGCAAGGAAAGCCTCCAAGCAATGGGCTCGTGACGTTGTTCAACAGGTCCGGGGCGATTGTCGTGCGTGGGGGCAATCAATCACGTCTGATAGGAACGAACTAATGACATCTGTTAGCCGAAATACCCAAATGTTTTTCCTTTTCGCCCTTGTTTCTTTGTTTGTCTCCGCCGAACACACCTCGCAGGCTAACCAGCTTCCGGCCGCACCGAATAACACATTCAGTATCGTCGTGATTCCCGATACGCAATATTATTTCGGACGCGGCACCAAACGCGAACCAGATAGCTCCGACCCGGTCACGAATCCCACGTTTGACGCTTGGACCGATTGGATCGCAGCCAACGTGAAAAGGCAAAGGATTGTCTTTGTCAGCCACGTGGGCGATATCGTCGATCGCAACACGGTGGAACAGTGGAAGGTCGCGCGCCGCTGTATGGATCGGTTGCATGGCACATTGCCGTACGGGATCGCGGTCGGCAACCACGACATGACTTCCGCCGGCGATTCCTCGCTGTTTCAACGATTCTTCCCGCAGTCTCGTTTTGCGACGTTCGACTGGTATGGTGGTTGCTTTGAGAACGGCGCCGACGACTCGGCCATTTCGGGGAACAATGCGAACAGCGTGCAGTTATTCGAAGCGGGAGGGATGCGGTTTGTTGCTTTGCATATCGAATGCAATGCGCCAAACAACGTACTTGCGTGGGTCGATTCCGTCTTGGAACAGCATGCTGACCGGCGCGCCATGATTACAACGCACATGGGGCTCGGTCCGCTCCACAAGCCCCAGAACCCGCAAGATTACTTCGACGCTCCCAAGGGCCGCATGCAGTGGAAGAAATGCCATGGAAAGCGAGGCAATACGCCGCAGCAAATGTGGGATAAGTGCTTCAGGAAACACCGCAATCTGTTCCTTATCCTATACGGTGACCAAAGCCGTACTCAGGCATTGCGTCAAACCAGTACTGGCGACGGCGACAACCGTGTTCACGAACTTCTGTCCGATTACGGCGCCAACGGCTTGCGCATTCTGCGGTTCATTCCCGCTCGGAACGTCATCGAGGTTCGAACATGGGATCCGGTCAAACGCCGGCTGTGCGAAACAACGGATATCGTTCCGGATCGTGAGCAGCATCAATTCGTCTTGGATTACGAAATGTCTCAAGAACGACGCGAGTCAACGCGAAGCAAATGATGGTTGCGTGCGTATCGACATGCCGGTGCAGGAGTCCCTTTGCCAATAGAATCAAGAAAACACGCTCCCCCCTCACGGAACGGAGAACTCTCTCAAAAGATTGTCCGAACCAATGTTTCCCACACTGCATCCCGAAGGACTTTCACAGCGCGAGCGTGCTGCCTATTACCTCTGGTTTGCCACAAAAACGGTACGCCTCCCCGTTTCCGTTCGCGAGAAGGAACAGGCCTACGGCATTGGAACATTCTTGAAGACCAATGCGCGACGGTCGCCTTCATCGCCAAACGAAAAACGGAATGTGACAGTATCAGACTCTTGAGTCTTACCCGACAATGTGAAGAGGTAGACCTTAGTCTTCGGCGATGAGCCTTTCGGCGTTTCCGTTGGGAAGATGGGGGCGCGAAGTGGCGAATAATGAAGATCCATTTCCGCAAGTCCGCTGATCCGGCTTATGTGGATGTGACCGTTCGTTTCAATGCTGATTCTGCCAGGTAGCTCCGTACCGTCAGCCGTTTCGGCTTTGAAGCCCCAAGGCTCGTCTTTATCGGTGAGTTTCTCGATAACAGTTGCCACACGCATCCATGGAACTGCATTGTTGCCGGGGGC
>JAJSAJ010001041.1 GCA_024274855.1 Planctomycetota bacterium
GAACAGGGGGACCATGTCAACTTCGGATGGTTCGGCTATTACTATACACACGGATTCAACGCCCTGGCCGACACCGCCGGCCCTGGACGGAAAGTTCTGCCGGGTATTTGCTCCGGGAAGTCCGGATCGCGAGGAGAGTACGTATAACGGACGAGGGATTTTCCGGAGCCATACGTTGTTACGCAATCCGCTACGGTTCAAGTAACGACCAGAGTAACCGTTCACGGAATGCAGGCGGCCGGTTCGCTTCCAAGGGGTCAGACCCATTTTCGGCGACAACACGGGTACGTATGAATCAGCGCGTTTTCCGCCGAAAATTGCGTCAGACCCCAGCGGCGTGAACGGCTACCATTATATATTGCTCGGGTTAATTATTGCTCGGGGCAAACGCATAAAGGAGACCTTACCATGAACAAGTACCTTGCTTGGGCCGTATTCCTGGTCCTGGCTGCTTCATGCGCCGGGGCGCAACCGGTTGTGGACATTCGATTCACCGACAGCAATTCCGCGCGCTACCTTGAACAGACCGGCGACGGCATAGCCGGGGGCGTTTCACCCGATGGGAAGAAGTGCCTGCAGATTGACGGCACCGTTGCCTCGTTGGCATTGAAACCGATACCGCTAAAGCCGATGCAAAAATACAAGCTGACGATTCGCGCGGCCGTTGACGGCAAGGATACCCTTGAGAGCAATGACAGAATACTCGAACTCTCCAGGATGGGCGGCGGGAGAAGCTTCTCCAGTTACGCAACGACCTTCCTCGACAAAGAAGGAAAGAAAACAGGACTCGTACTGCGCGGTGCCACTTTCGACGACAACTCAGGGGTGATCATATCCAGCAAGGTCAACGACTTCGTTCATGTATTCTATTCGCCTCCCAAGGTCGCCAAGATGCGTTTGGAACTGAGACCGCGCAAGAACAAACTGTTCATCGAAAGCGTGAAGCTGGAGCCTGAGAACGAAGAAGGAACAATTAACTGCAACCCCGATTTCCGGTATGGCGAACTTAATCCAAGCGGATGGCGCCCGGATTACGACGGACGCCTGTACCACCGCTCGGACGGAAAGACCATCATGAAAAGCGGGTACAGTGCAAGCAGCCCCATTTTTCCTGTCAACGACCACTCGATATATTCCTTCTATTGCAAAGGGACCAGTTACGAAGCAAAGCCAGGCAAGACGCCCCTTAACTTCTATGACAAAAAGGGCGTCAGGCAAGGCTCAATCCACCTTTTCTGGGCCGATGCGATGAAGGACGGCGGAACAAAGACGGGCGTCATGCCGCCTTCGGGCACCTTTCAAGCCAAGGTTGTTGTGAGCCAGACGCTGTTTGAAGAACTTAGAGTCACGAAGGACAAGTGATCTATCGGCGAAGGCCGCGAAGCCCTGGCTGGCGAGGCGACTGTGGCTCAGTAGCGTTCGGACGTGTCCATTGTGTCTCCGAGGAATTGGGGCCCCGAGAAAAGGGACGGCGGTGCTATGATGACGTCTTGCAAACGGTTGCGGACGGCGGCGATTGCTCTCCTGCTGCTGATCTCTTTCTGTATCCGCTCGAACGCGGAGGAGAACGCGGCATATCCATCGTAAGAACAAAAGAGGACATTGGGTTGTGACAAAAGCGAACTGCATCAGATGTATTGTTATCCTCAGCGTCGGCTGGTCTTGTTTCGCGGCGGCGGCATCCGGCCAAGACGCGAAGAGTGCTAGACGCAACCAACTGGTCCAAAGGCTCTCAGCGATTTGGGAGCATGTCAACAGACAATGGCGCGACCACCACCAGAAACTGGTCACGCAGGTCGAGGTGCTTCCGGTTTCCGTCAAGCCCGCGTCGCCCCCGGCGGGTTTTCATGCTCCGCCCAGTGCTCGGAACGTCGTTGCGAGGGACGGCATCTATTATCGCGACGGGCGACCGACGTTCCTCTTCGGCGTTGAAGGACGCATGTACGATGGCCCGTGGATGAACCGCATTCTCGGCATCGATTTCTACGCACAGCATTCGGGCATGGTCTGGTGGCGCAGTGCCATGCAGGTTTCCGAATCGCCTGGGCCTCGCAACGGGGTGAAGCTGTCCGTCTCGTTTCGCGACTATCCGTGGGCACCGTTGCTGGCACGCGAAACGCTGCGGGGTGGGACGTTATTCGCCATCGATTTCTACCTGAATAAATCCGGGGATGGGAATCTGTCTTTCAAGAAATACTGTTTCGAACCGCCCGTCTGGACGGGGCCTCGAGACTATGATCGCGGCACCGGGCATTTCCTCGACTTGCGACTCGAGAACCCGGGGGCGCTCAGCTACTACACGTCCCAGTACAAGTTTGCCGCCAGGCTGCTGGCGCCCTACCCGGTCCTGCACTATGAGCTGATCAACGAAATACGCTATGTCAGTTATCACGTGTACAACATCATCCAATTCCAGGACCGGATGAAGGCCAAGTACGAAACGATCGACGCGGCCAACGAGGCATGGAAGACTTCCTTCAAGGACTTCGGCCACATTGTGCCTCCCATCACGGTTGACCCGGGCGGTTTTCTGTGGAAGCCCGTCCAGGACAAAAGGTGGGATGAGGGCAAGATCATGGCCGACTGGGGCGAGTTCATGGCTGCCCATGGAGCGGACATGTTCATGAAGCTTCGCAAGTCCGCCGAGCAGGTCGTGGGCAAAACGCTGTTCACCATTCAGACGCCCTACGTCCAGGGCGGATCGCAACTGCTGCCCTACCTGAAGGTCAGGAGCGAGGATGTCTACGGTCACGAGGGGTTTTTCTATCCGTATCGCTCGGGCGAAGCCGGCAAGGAGGACTGGGCGAAGATCCTGGCGCTGATGTCGCTGCAATACAACAGCGACTTGACCCGTAATGCGGCTCCTGATAAGCCGATCATCAACCTGGAGGCCCCTTTTGTCTGTGCCAAACGAGCACGCTGGGCAGCCTCGGCGGTCGGCGTGCACGAGGGGGCCGGCCCGGCCGGTCCGAATTTCATTCGCATGTTTTTCTGGCATCAGTTGGCGCACGGACTGTCCGGCAGCGTCCTGTCGTACTTCTACACCAACGAGTGCAGCGATGGGGGCGACAGTGTTTGGGATCCGGAGGTGATGACGCGTCAGGCCGTCCGAGAAATTCCTCGCGTCCGGGCTGAGATACGCGATCTGGCCACTGTGGTCATGCCGCGGCCGAGGATTCGAGGAAGACTCGGCGTGGTCCATTCCTTCGAGACCTGCATGGAGGGCCGGCGGGATTTCCTGCGTGAAAGCATGGGCAACTACGCCGCGGCTGTCCTGACACGCGTCCCCGTGGATCTTGTGAAAACGCAAGATATCCTCGACGACAAATCCAGGCGATACCCGGTGCTCTTTCTGAATCATTGCATCCGATTTCCGCATGCCGGCCTGGCGAAATTGGACGAGTACGTCCGCGGGGGCGGCACATTGGTGATGACGTACGACTCGCTTACGTACGACGAGCGAGTCCAGCCGTTCGATCTGGACAGCCTCCTTGGCGTTCGGCGCGAAGGCACCATCGACAGGCGGGTTCGGGGCACGATTGCCGCCATTGGCCCAAGCGACGTGGCGCCCGTCCAAACACGGATGACGAGTCCGAGCTGTGGTTATCGCGTGACGTTGACCAGTGCCGAGGCGTTGGGCGATTCCTCCCATGGGCCACCCGCGACCGTGCACAAACTCGGAAAAGGCAGGGTGATCTACATTGCCTGGCACCTGCGCGCCGATGCGACGCGCAAGCTGCTCTCTTATGTGTGCAGCCGAGCCGGTGTCGAGCCGGAGGTAGACGTTCGTTTCCAAGACGATATTGCGGCCGATTATGTAGAGACACACCTGTTCGGCAAAGAAGGCAGCGGGCGATACGTTCTGTACGCCCTGAACTTCGGCGGCGGGCCGCGAAGAGTGAGACTTGTGCCGCGACGGCTTGCTCATGCTGCTGGCCGGACCTATTTTGTCCGCAATGCGAGAACGCGTCAGTGCGTGGCGCCGAACGGTACTCGAAGCAAAGTGCCATGGTCCGTTGCGGACCTGCTCAACGGGATCCCCGCGTCACTGGCAGCGCAGGATCCCGAACTACTGCTCGTCGAACGGACGGATCTCCAGCCGCTGGTGCTCAACGGGCTGACGCAAGAACAGGAGGAAGTGCTTCGATTGGCGTGGCGGGACAGCTCGCCGTCAAGCCACCGAATGTTGATCGACGGTTACCACGTCGCAGAGTTTCGCGTTTCCAAGCCCAAGATGCCCACGGCTGTCAAACTGCTCGAAGACGAAGGATGGGAGGTCAACTCGGGTATTTCCAGGTTGGGTGAGAAGCTCAAAACGTTTTCGTCCCAAGGCATTTCGGAGGAAGACCTGGCCAGCTATGACGTGCTGGTGCTTTGCGGCTTGCGGCACGGAGGAAGCGTTTGGCGAAACGAAGAGGTGGACACCCTCCGGCGGTTTGTCCGCAATGGCGGCGGCCTGCTGGTGTGCATCAAGAGAGACTGGCATTGGGAGGCGTCGTTCTATGAAGAGCTCAAAGGTTTTGGGATCGGTGACGCCGGCGGAAACATCTACGACCCGCAACATTGCATCATGAATGAACCGCTCTATGTGACACTAAGCGATGCAGCCGCCCATCCGGTCACCAGGGGTGTGGAGCGATTCCAAACGACAGGGATTCGCCCACTAGACGTGACGAACAAGTATGCGAAAGTGCTGTTGACTGCCGGCGAAAATGCAGAAGTAATGGATCTCTGGGGCAAGCGGCGTCCCGCTCCGAACGCGCCGATCGCTGTGGCCCTGGAATACGGAGACGGCAGGATTGTCGTCATCGGAACCGACACGTGGCTGCGGCCTGACGAACTGGAAATGGGCGACAACAAGGTGCTTCTGACGAATGTCCTCAACTGGCTGGGGAAGAGACAAGCGGATTGAAGCTGCTGTGTCGAGGAACACCAGGTGTGACTCGTTGGGTGCGCTCATCGACCAGGTAGAACGAGCCGGCGCGGGAAACGTCCACCGTGATTTGTCGGTGGTCGGGGATCGTGATCCGCACCCCGGATCGATCACCATGGGGCGAGTGGGCATAGACGAGCCACTGACGGTCGGGACGGTTGCCTTGGACCAGCGCTAGCGCGAAGACGGAGATCCGCTGGTTCAGTGTCCACGGGTACTTCTGCGGATTCACATCGGTGTCCAACAGGAACCAACGGTCTTCTTTGTTCCATTGCTCGGGGATCGCTGCTTGATACGGATGTTTGTGGGCTCGATTGGGCACGAGCCGCCCTTGTCGCCACCACTGGCGGAGGATCGGGTGGACGTGAACACGGTCCACCGATTCCACCAGTGCCATGAAGTAGGGACCGCCACCCTCGTGGACGACCTTGCCGTTCTTGTCCACTTGATCCTCCCAGGGTTCGGTCCAGCCTCGGAAATCCCGCACCGCCCGCGGTCGCAGCAGCCACATCCCGAACTGCACGAAGCCCGCATATCGCTCAGGGTTGTACTGCTGACCTTCCTTCCGATAGACGGACCGCGTGGACGGAAATTTCTTCTGCCTTACCGGGTCGGTGTGGTAGCCGTCCCAGACAGAGAACTCGAACCAGAATTGCGGGTTCAGACGCAGCGCTTCGCGTTTCATGAATACCAGGTTCATGAATTGGACTTGCGGGCTCCAGACCGTGTCGTCTCGACTGGAGTTCCAATCATGGGTGTAGTACGAAGGGCTGCCGCCGTCCCACATCAACGGAGATGGGTCGATGCGTCCCGGGCTGTGGAGCGAGTATTGTATCCATCCGCCCCAACGCCCGATGAACTCTGGACCGAAGGCGTTGTAGCCGATGAAACGCGCATTCTTTTTCCAAGCCGGATTGTGAATGCCCGCGCGCATGCCTTCCTGCAATGCCCGATAACGCGTGATCCAGCCCTCGGCCACGACGCGGCGTTTGAAGCCGTCAGGCTTGCCCTTGCCGTACTTCTCCAGGTACCGCCGGGAGCTCTCCACCTCGTACCAACGAAGCTTGTGATGTTCGTTGTTGGAAACGAAGATCACCAACGGCGGGTCGGGATACCACTGCTGCAGCTTCCTCATCCACGGATTGTCTGTATGGGCGGCGCCGATCTCTCGCCAGGGTTCCACGGGACCGAATGGCGAGACTTTCTTCAGGATCTCGCCGTCGACGGTCACCACGTTGGGATTCTCCTCCGCCGGGCAGGAAGCGTAAGGCTCGTCCGACAAACCGCTCTCCCACTGGCTGGCGATGAACGTGATCGGCAGTCGCAATCGGCGCGCTCTCTGTATCGACTCCCGGTAATACTCAGTGCGGAAGTCGTCTGGGGAAGAGCTCACGTCGTCTTCCCGTGGTGGATGGCTGAACCAGGGAAGGAGGTAATGCCCCTGCTCGATGAGCCGCATTTGGTGAGCGGGCCGCCAACCGGCACACGCCGGATCGCGAAAATGCCCGCAGTGCCAACTGCACGCCAGCGGCAACGGTCGACCGTTCGCATCGAGATTGCTCCGCGTGGCTTCAACGCGAATGCTCTCCGCCACGGGCGCAACATCGGCAGCCGCAGCCGAGAGCGTCGCGACCAAGACGACGTAGATCGTAACGACATCACTAAATTGCATGATCTTTGTTCCTCCGATCACTGGCGCCAAGAGTTATCCATCGTGCCCGCGTCTGGCAGTCGGCTGGCCGTGGAGTCCGGTGCTCGAATTCGCTTTGAGTGTTAGATTCTTTGTAACCGTTCACGGCGAGAGTACGTGGAGGGTCAGTTAGCAGTTAGCAGTTAGCAGTGAGCAGTGGAAAGAGTATGACCCGGCTGCGCTGCCTCTCTCGATGATAAATGGCTAATATCAAATGACTAATGATAAATCGGGCGTGTGGGAAACCCTTCGGCCTCCAGCCTTGCGGGCAAAGCCCGCGTTAGTCTTCAGGAGCCCCATACTCGCATTGGCGGACAGCATGAGCGATCGTCCTGGACATGCTGCGGCTCTCGGGTTTAGGAATGTAGCATAGCAGAAAACAGATAGAGAAACGAAGGAGCTTGCACGTGTATGATCGAGTGCAACTGATTTCAGTTCTATTCGGTGCCTGCGTTGTCACAGGGAGAACGCGTGGCATGTGCGTCCCGTCCACTTCGCGCCGAAGTCCGTGGTCGTCCGGTTCGAGTACGCCGAGCGAGCAACCTGTGCGTTGCCAAGACATCCAGAGTCCGGAGGAAAACGATGAAAATCACTCAGAATCCGCCGTCAACGATTCTTTTCTGCATGTTCGCTCTAGTAGCCGCCTGTTGTTTGGACGTGCCGGCCGTGGGCCAAGAGACCGCTAAGGTCGCGACGACAGCTTTCGCCGCCAGGCTCAGATGGGAACACTCGGCCAGTACCTGACAGAAAAGTGGAAAGCCCGTTTTTCCGACGCGAAGCGTTCGGGTTCATTTCGCCGTCACTTGGTCGCCCGCGTCGGCTTGACGAAGAAGACCCATTCATTTGTACGCGGAGGATCGTAGATAATACTGTACTGAATCATCAACTCATTCGGTTTGTCGGCGTCGTATTTGTTGATGATACAGTTATGGCCGTAGCCGTCGGGCGACCGTCTGTCGCCGCTGACGATCACTCCGCTTTTCCAGTGGATGCCGTCGTCGGATTGGTAGAGCACGAACCGATGGCTTCCGTTGCCGCTGTGGCCCGACCTTCCGTGCAGATAGTACTTGCCGTTCAAATAGGCCAACTCCGGATCCCGGATCTTCTTATCGACTGGTGCTTTGCGCTGCGACCCCCAACTGCGGCCTCCATCATGACTGATGCAATAGTACAAGTGGTTCTCGTCCCGCGTCACATACGCTCCGGCAAGCAGACTGCCGTCCTTCATCACGCACAACGCCCCGTACCACGCGTCCTTTTGCAGCGGCAGTGTGCTGCGTCGACGCCACGTCTTCCCGTCATCGACGCTCGCATACAATTCGTGCGGACCGGGGACCGAATCAAACAGGACATAGCTGACCGAACCGGCCACTGCCGCGGCGGCCGGATACCCCACCGCACCGTCGCCAAACGGGTCGGGCCCGCTCCAGATTGCGCCGCAGTCTTTGCTGCGCATGACGCTGTTTCGCACGCGTTTGCCGTCATCGAACTGGGTCAGGATCAACACGGCAGTGCCTTTGTCGGTGACCAACCCTTCTTCGATCCACACCGGACGCTTACGATTCTTCTTGTAGGCTTCCAGCGAATAGGGAAACGGATGGCATTTGTCCCACGTTCGTCCCCTGTCTTTGCTGATCGCATACTCGCTCCAACCATCCACATTATGGGAACTGGTATTCGCGTAGAACGCAACCAACGTGCCGTCGGCGTACTCCATACAAACCGGCCCGCCGTGCGAGCAGCGCTTGCGTCCGTCGAGCGGCCTGCTGAAGTCGGCAACCAAGGTGCCGAACACGTCGTCGCCAAGCTTCGTTGCCGGATCGTAATCGTAAAGGACAGCCTCATCGATCCCGGTGTGGTGTTCGTAATCCGGAGCAGCGGCAATGCGGCACCCCGCGTCGCTAACATCGATCAGTGGAATCTTCATCTTCTGAACGGCACTTCCCGATGCGTAACGGACTTTGCCACTTTCGTATTGGACCATCTTCGGGTCCACCAGCAGCCAGCGTTCGCCGGAACGGGTCGGCTGCGTTTTGACCTTGCGGTATTGATCCATTACGATCTCTTCGACTGCACCGGACTTGCTGAAGAGAATGTTGTACGCCGCTTTGGAAATTGCTTCGGGGTTGGTGATCTGAATTGTCCCGCCGGCAACGACCACATTTTTTTCCACACAATAGTCCGACGATTTCGGAAACGACAACGCGGCATCGCCGTCGGCAATAAAGACGTTGCCCCGTATTGTATTATGCCGAGCCATGTGATTCTGCATGGGACGTGCCACACGCACGCTCAGGTTGCCTTCGACCAGACAATCGACGGCCTGTTCGTCCAAATAGTATGCCGATGCACCGTAGCCGCCCGTGTCGACAATGTCGCGGACGTAGTTGCCTCGCAGGATAATCTCCTTACCCATGCTGATGTAGATACCGGCGCCGTCGTGCAGCACCTGCATCGCCCGGTAAATCAAGTTGTTCTCGATCCGATGTCCGTCCCCGCCGCAAATGATCGCGGAATACGGCGTGTCATGTATCGTGTTGTGCCGGATGGTACAAACCGGGCCGTCACGTCCCGCTCCCCAAATACCGATTGCACTGGGGTAAACTCGTCCCACATGATGAACATCATTGTTGCGGACTGTACATTCGCCGATTACACGTATGCCGCACGCCCCCGTGTCATGAATGCGACAGTTTTCGACACTGCACGACACGAGTTTCCAACCTCGCACACCCTGGCCGGCCACGTTCTCGATCTCCAAGTTCTCAAGCCGGCAGTCTTCGGCCGCAGTCAAGTTGATCGCGCCCGCAAACGCGCCGGCTCCAAAACCGCCGGCCTTCAACGGCGTGTTGGTCACCGCCAGCGTCAACCGGCGGATCGTGATGTCTCGAGCCGATTTGCCGCTTTGCCCCGCAATGTGCACGATCGTTTCGACGGTGGGAGCCAACACCTTTGCTTTGGCCATGTCCTGCTCTGGTAACGGCCAATAGACGACTTTGCCGGACGTTCGATCTAAGTACCACTGTCCGGGCCGCGTCATTCCGCGGCGCACGTTCCACACCACGTATTTTTTTACGCCGAAAGCGCCCGGCGGGTGACCGCAGGGGTTGGAGAACGTGAGGATGTGCTTTTCCGCGTCGTTCCGTTCCACCCCCACAACCGACTCGTCCCACATGTGATAGACCGTCAGTTCGGCGTTGTTCACATCGAGCCACGGTCCGAGATCCTCCGGTCGGTATTTCAGCGTCGTCAGTTCCTTGCGTGTCGGTTTCCGCTTCCAACCCCCGTGCGTCGTACTCATCCACGGCACATTGAACGTACTCAAGTGCGTATAGGTCTCTTTTTCCGGAAGCCGGGCGCGCGGGCATATGCGGCCGTCCACGACCAGCAAGCGAAAGTCCCACTTGCCCGATTTCACGTCCGGCAAATCCGCCGCCCAAAACCGATCGCCGTCGCGTCGCCACTCGGTGATCCGCCGACCGCCGTAGAGAACGGCTCGAGCACCGCTTGCCGCCTCGATCGTCAGTCCGGCATCCTTCGGGCCCAATTCGATCGGGCGGGCCACGAAGTACTCGCCCCCTCGAACCACAATACGACGCTTTCCTCCCGCGGCCGACCGGCGGGAAAGCTGCACTGCCTTGTGCAAGTCGGCTACCGGCCCGTCCGACCCGTCGGCCGCCGGTTTCTCCAAACGCCCCGACCACGCGTCGTTGCCGTTGGGTGAAACAAACCATGTCTCTTCCGCGTTCGACGAGCGGGCAGGGCCAAAAAGGACCAAACCCGTCGCAACCAACCCTGTGCCGAGAAGACGTATCGCAACGTTCATGAAAATGCCTCATCAATTCGCGAAGGTCGAGTCATAACACAATCTCTTCCAGCCTTAAGTTCAAAGTCGAGACCCGATTCCATCTCATATAAATCAATAGCAGATTGTTTTCGCCATTTGGCTATCTCCTCTAACAGGATTTGACGAAAATATTTTCGGTCAACAGCTAACAGGCCGCAAGCGGTCGTTGCCATTTTGCCAAACGCGGATCTTGAATCCGCGACATTCACTCTTTCGAACGGCGGACATCTTCTTTCGTACTGGTCTGCTCCCGCACGGCCCGCATGCCGGAATCAGCATGGTCGATTGCATTGTGCGAATGCCGAGTGGAGGCGTTGTCTGCCGGACCGAGCAACGGGCGAATGTATTTCTTGAGGACACGCGAGTCAGCGGCGCGGTGGCCGTCCGCAGTGGCGGGCCCCGAATTCCCGCCTCTGACTCCTGGACGCACATTCGTCGCTACTCCTGCGCTCGTGACCACGGCGTCAACCTGATCAACGGCCGTGCCACAACCGATGAAATCGCGGACTGGACGCGCGCAACTTCCGTGCCTTCGTTTGAAGCACTGCGCAATCGCCACTACCGCCGCACTCCGTCGTTCGAGGACGAGGACGCGGTGAACGTAAAATCCTACGGCGCCAAAGGGGATCAGGTCACCGACGACACCGAGGCGTTCCGGAAAGCAATCGCCGCGAGCGACAAGGTGTTTGTGCCCAAAGGCAAGTACAAGCTGTTGGGCACGCTTCACCTTGGCCGGAAGACTCAGCTGTTCGGACTGGCCAGCGCGTTCTGTTCCATCGGAGATGCCGGCCCGAGCCAGAAGCTATGGCAGCGAATTGCCGGCAATAAGACATTCAAGATCGTTACCGACGAAGGAGCCGATGCCACCCCGGCACTCTCCTTCCTTTCGGTGCGAGGGCGGGTTGATTGGCGGGCCGGCGGTGGCAGCTGCATGCTGGCGCCGTCGCTGCTCACCGTGTCGGCGTCCGGCGGCGGCCGTTTCTACGGCGTCATGGCACGTGGTGGACCTCTTATCCTGGAAGGCGTGCGACAGCCGGCGTCGTTCTACGCGTTGAACGTGGAACGGAAGGGGACGAATCCGCAATCGCTGATCCGCAACTGTGCCAACATTCGGGTTTACTTCTTCAAGGTCGAGGCGGGAACGATCAACCGAGCCAACGCCGGCGACGCCAACACGCCCTGTCGTATCGCCGACTCGAAGAACATTCGCGTTTACTGCATGTACGGTGTCGTGCGCAAGCTACAGGACCGGCCGATGCTCGAGGTGGTCAATTCCCGTGACGTTGTCGTGGCGCAATTGAAAACATTCAGTCCGGGCAGGTTTCCTCATCTCGTCGAGCTTCACGGTTCGGGGAAATATGAACTTCCATCCTCCCGAACGTGTGCATTGGACGTGTTGATCCGTGGACGCAAGGCGAGGAAGTCATGCCCACCATCATACGTTGCGGGATGGTCACTTGTATCAGGGACGATTCCAGAGTGGATCGAGTGGGTCGCCCAGCCGCTCAGTGCAAAGGAGCTGAAAGCGTTGCGCGTGGGTGCGCAACGTGGCCGGCCCCGTAAACAACCCCCCAAAGACCCCCGTCCCCTTTGCTTCCAGGAGCTGCCCGGCATTCCGGAAAGCTCTTTCGATGAGCGTGGAACATCCGAAACCGATAGCGAAACACCGGATAACCGTTGCGGACAGCCTCACTCTTTCAGACGCCCGACCATGAGTTTCGTTCCTGATCGTGTTTCGTCCTCCACGACGGCAACCACAATCGGACTGGCTGTCCTGTCGAATCGCAGTTGATAGTCGAACACGTACCCCGGTGCGCGAAGTTCAAAGCGGCCGGGAGTGTCGCGATGAAACCGAGTGAACAGGATGGAAAGCCTGTCCGGACGCAGTTCACCCAGAACGAAATCACCATTCGGATCGACCCAATGCTGGTTCCCGCTCCATGGAAACTTCGAGACGTCGCGAACGCGCTCCCACTGTTCGGCCTGGCCGTCGAAACGACACAACCAGACCGGCTGGTTGCCCGCGTCTTCCAGAGTCGGCTTTCGAACAAAGGCATACAGGTTGCCATCATCCCCGGCGAAGAGGCGTTTCACGCCGAGATCGAACACGGAATGAAACCGGCCGTCCTCCCAGACTCCGACGCGCGGCAGGGAACCATCGAACACATAACGATACCGCCAGTATCCAAAAACCGACTTTCCCGGCCCGGCCGGAACAACGGAGGTGAGCCTGTACCCGTCGCCACTGACGCCGATGGACCGGGATTCCCATTTTCCATCGACGCGAGACGTATGGACCATGTCGTAGGTGCTCCAGGTCCAGTGAAAGATGTCACGGAGCGATCCGTTGTCATGGAAGATCGCGCGGGGGGTGACAAAATCGTTGGCGGGATCGTCTCCCAGCAGTTCGTATTCCCATTTCCCGTCGACTCGCCGGGCGTGGAATTTTTCGTATTCAAACGCACTCTTTTCTGGTTGTCGGCGACGAAAGAGCACGACGGGAACTTCCTGTCGGCCCGCCAGTTGAAGCGATGCGGAATCATCGATGTTCCTGTTTCGCCGGGAATCTCCCGCGCGAATTTGTTCGATCAGCAATTCGCTCTCGGCTTGGCGATAATAGAACAGCTCGCCCAGCTTCGAATCGAGTTCGCGCAGGAACAGCCCGTGGATCGTGCCCTTCTGATCGATTGCGATACTTCGCCACGGTTGGAAACGGATGCGCTCGTTTCGGAAGTGTTCGATAACTGTCCCGGACCAGGAGACTGGCTCGATCGTCTGATCGGGAGCCACGTCGCCGGTTGCCGTCCGTGACACGGCAAGTTGACCGTCTTCCGACACCAGGGCCAATCTGTTGGCATTCGATACCGATGCCAGAACGGTGTATCGCACATCGCCAAGTCCGGCCTTGAAATGCACGTCGATCGATTCCGGGTCGAGAAACGCCAGTTCGTTGTTTCGCGTGAGCATCACAAACCGTCGACCATCACCGGTTGTCGTGATGATCGCATCGCGAAAGGTGAGTTCGGTGATATTCCGGACCGCGAACGTGATGTCTCCGTCCGTCGAAACCGATTTCAATTGAAGCCAGAACCGATCCGAAGTGCATACTCGCTTTGCGTTGGTCGGGCTCCAGCACAATGCCGTGCCCCGACTCCCTGTGATTCCAATGTGATCCCGCGTCGGTCGAAAGGCGCGGGTTTCATAGATCGGCGAGGCGTCTTTCGGCCCCAGGGCGGCCAGCAGCGAACCATTCTGGTTCCAGGCAATCAGACCTGAGTAAGGACGGCCTTCCTCGACGTGAATTAACTGCTTTGTCAGTAACTCTCCTTCCGGCAGTCGCCAGACCAGCAGGTATCCCTTCTCGTCAACGGCAGCGATCTGCGATCCGCCGGGCCGTACGGCAGCGTTCATCACCGGAATCGATACAGGAATCGGTTTGAGTTCCGGGGCCGGCTCGATGCCGTTGCCCTCCTTTCGCCAGAATCGGATCTCCCGATCGCCCCAGGTGGCAACACAGCCGGCCTCAGGCATTCCGACGATGCCGCGCCCCGATTCGTGTGCCTGCCGCGTGGCTGTCGTCTCGTCATCACGCGTGTCGATCAATCTGAGTTCGCCACCGGGACTGATGCTCCAGAGGAACCGTTCGGAGCGAGGATCGAAGGCGATGCGACTGTGCGGCTCCAGTCGCGTACCCAGCGGCCGCACCATGTGTTTAGTGGCTGCACGTTTTTGACACCAACCCTGAATGTACGAATCTTTCAGAGCGGCAATGAGAGTCGGGTGAGTCGGCGACGCCAGCAGTTTTCCTGACCGGCGAAATGGAGGTTCGATCTCCAGTCCGGATTCCTCGCACGCACGAAGAATGCTTTCCTGTCGGCGGCTTCCGCGGCCGCACTTGAATCGCCGTGTCCGGGGGATGACGGAATCGCCGTCCAGGTCGACGATGGCGATCCTATCGGCACTTTCGTCCAGCACGAAAAGCTGTTGTCCCCGAATCGCCAGTCCCGAACTGAGTCTCGTATCGGCGCGGCGATCGATCAGGATGACCGAATCGCGAACGAAAGCGTTGCCAGGTTCCAGTTCCAGGCGATTCACGATACCGCGACCGGCGGCGACGAAGACCTCGATATTCGGCCCGTTTCCAGGCCGGCTGACCAGATCGCGGATCGGTCGGCCAAATTCTCGCGTGAATCGCTGCTCACCGTCGGAACTCAGAAACACAACACGGCCCGACTGTGTTCCGTACAACACACCGCCGGTCGTCGCGATCATCGCCAGTACGGGGCTGTTCCCCTGATCGATCGGCTTCGACGTCATCGGCTGATTGTCATCACTGACGGCATACACCGCTCCACTTTCTCCGCCGCAGAACAAACGACGGCCTTCCAGGGACCTCGCGATGACATACAACGGATCGTTCGATCCACAGCGGGCTTCACCGACCAGCTTGTAGGCCGGAGCTTCATCTTTGTTCAGGGAATATCGCAGGACACGACCATCCAGCGTCGCAGCGAGAACCGTTGACGGAGTTGCTCCAAAACAGACCGAGGTCACGGAGTCTCTTGCGGGTTGCGGCTTCTCTTCACTTGCGGCCCGTTGACGAATCTCGAGCACGTGAAGGAACCGTCGCCGCTGTTTGTCGAAGACTCCAGTTCGAAGTTCGTGTTCTCGTTCGAGCGTTGCCAGGTTCCAGACAGCCAGATTATCGGCACCGTCGATTGTGACCGCGCGTTTCCCATCCCGCGACAGGTCGGCGTCGAGGATCTGGGAACTGGACCAGGTAAGACGGAAGGTTTGCCAGGCCGGGCTGCGTAGTTGCCGGCTCAGGAACAGTGTGTCGATACTGCGTTTCGAAACCGGCACCTCGGCAAGGGCTTGCTGTGCGGCGGCGAATTCACCGTTCTCAAAGTGCTGCTTTGCCACCTGCTGGGCAAGCTGCGTCTGTTTTGCCAGAGTCAGGTTGTAGTTTTCGACCGCCTTGTTCTTTTCCGAGATGGCCGATAATCGTTGCCGCGACGCGTCATTCTGGCTGCGGATGGCCGTTTTCGTCTGTCGATCCGCAATGATTCGAAGCCGCGATTCGCGGCGAGCAGCGAACGTCTGACCAATGGCGAAAAGAAGACTGACCAGCAACAGCATCGTCACCAATAGCGCCGCGAGCTTGTGGTTGCGGCACGTGTCGCCAATTCGTTCGATCGCTCCACGCGGTCTTGCCGTAACGGGTTGGCCGTCCTGAAATCGTCGCAGATCATGGACCAGTTCATCGCAGTCGGCATAGCGTTCCTCGACGGCGACCGCCGTGCATTTGTCGATGATCGCCGATAGATCGCCTGGAAACCGGCTTCCGAAATCGGACAGCTTCCCCTGTTTTCCGGTCCTGGCCGCGTGGCGGTATTCCGCCAGACTTTTGGCTTCCAGCAACACGCGCCCGTACAGCAGTTCGTACAACGTAGCGCCGAGCGAATACAAATCGCTGCGGCGTTCCGCATGTCCATCGAAAACTTCGGGTGCCATGTAACGCAGCGTTCCGGCGATATACTCGGACCGTGGTTCCGAGTCGGGTGTGAAGCGTTCCGCCAATCCGAAATCGAACAGCCAGGCGTGCCCATCGGGCTGAAGCAGGATATTGCCGGGCTTGATGTCGCGATGCAGAATTCCGATGCGATGCGCATAGGCCAGTGCATCGGCTATCTGGATTCCGATGTTCGTGACGCTGGCGGTCAATTCCTCGGTTGTCAGCCGAGTCCACGACGCGGTACTCGAAAACGCCGATCGAACCACCGGGACAGCGACGGACGTATCCTGCTGTGGTCGAGCCGTTTCGCATTCGTCGGTGGCGTGTCGCCCGGCAAACGACGCGACAATCGTGCATGCCATGTCTTCGTCATCCGTGTCGACCGCGCTCCCGTCGTTCACCGCCTGCAACGCGTGCAGGATGTGGTTCAACGAGACCCCTTCAACGAACTGCATGGCAATGCAGTCGCGGCGTTCGCTCGGACCGGTCTCGGTGTCCGAAGAAGCGGGATACTCAACGGGCAGGTCATCATGGAACTGGTAAACCTGCACGATGTTCGAATGCTGCAACCGAGCAATCGATTTGGCTTCCGCCCGCAGTCGTTCGAGCGCTGTCTGATTCGGCCTGCCGCTGCGTCGCAACAGTCGCGGTGAAATCACTTTCAGCGCGAAGTGCCTTTGCAGTTTTGCATCGTGGGCTTTGTAAACGACGCCCATCGCACCGCGGCCGAGTTCTGTTTCAATTTCGAACGCGCCGATTTTCATAGGCCGCGCGCGGGTCGGTTCCGGACTGTCCGCGTGATTTCTGCTCTGCCCCTGCTTCAGGTCGTCGGAAGTGGCCGTTCCCGAAGCGGGAAAGTCAACCAGAGCGTCGTCCAATCTCTTCTCGAGCGGATCGCTGACAGGTTCATCGTGTCGCAGCAGCGAACGCAAATCATCGAGCAGCGATTTGTCAGCACCGCATTGTTCGACAAGCCATGCATCGCGTTGCTCTGCGGAGATTTCCAAAGCGGCCAAAAATAATTGTTGCTCACGATTTATCGGAATCTCATTCATCGATTTCCTTGCTCTCTTGTGAGCGTCTAAACCGCTCACCCTCAACGTAACTCGCGATACAACCATGCTTTGGCGAACCGCCAATCGTTGTTGACCGTTCGGAGTGAAACCTCCAATTGCTCAGCGATCTCTTCTCCGGTCAAGCCGCCGAAGAACTTCATTTCGACGACTTGGCCAGCTCGTGGAGCTTCTAGAGCCAGTGCTTCCAGCGAATCGTTCAGCTCCACAACGTCGATAGTATTGGCGTCAACCGCGACAGAAATGTGCAATGGAATTCCTCGTCCATCGGAACCGCCCCGTTTTTTTGCCTTTCGTTGGCGAGCGTAATCGACCAATAATCGCCGGATGATCGTTGCTCCAGCCGCCATCACCATCGACCGGTCTGACAACTCAATGTTCCTTTGTTCGAGCAATCGGACATAAGCATCATTGACCAACAGCGTCGGCTGCAACGAGTGCCCGGGAGTTTCGCGAGCCAATGCCCGCTCAGCGAGAAGGCGCAATTGTTCATAAATGGAATCACGCCAAGATGTGTCGCTGTTCTGGGAGTCGGCATCAGTCATTTCAACCCGGCACCTTTCTCTCGCGATTGTGTCGATGCACGCAAAATGTCAAAATATCTCAACGATTTCTATTGCACATAACACTGGCCATTTTCGCCATTACCTCTGGCGTGTGCAAGTCGTAGCTGAAGTTTTGCAATCTTGCGTTGCAATACCGAATTGGCGAGATTCTGTCGTCGTAAGTCCCTATTCTACGTGGGTGCTAGCACTCGAAACTGCTCTTAATTTCAAAGAATGCAAGACTCCTGTCGTAGTTGATACCTTGCGCCCAACGTGTTCGCTGCGACAACCGAAAAGTGCGACGATCGGAAAGGACCAGTGGGATGTACGTCAGCCAACGTTGTTCGAATTGCGACGGAACCGGGAAGGTTTATGTCGGTACTCCCACTCCCGGCGAATCTTGGGCCTTCATGAATTGCCTGAATTGCCATGGAACCGGCTCCATCTCCACGTACGTGCCCAATCTACCCGCGCCTGGACGGACCGAAAACGCAAAGAAAGCAGGAATCGTCGATGCGGGGGCACTGAGAGCAGAACCGAGGATCGACCCGCGCACTCCAGAAGAGAAGCGGAGAGATTCCGAAGACGCACTCGCCGATCTGCTTGGCATGGCGCTGGCGGCCTTCGTCGCCATCCCGATCCTGATGCAAGGTGTCGTTGTCTGGTGGCTGCCTGTGGTCGGGGGCGCCGTCCTAGGCATCATTCTGTCCAAACTTTTAAGAGGGGCGGCGCGATCAATCACAAGAGTGATGGTATCCATTCTGAATGGGACGATCAGAGTGGCGTACTGCCTGGTCGGCATGGCGATTGTGGTCGTGATCTGCCTGTTCCTCTTCCGAATTCTCCAGAATCTCATGTAGCCACGCCAATCAACTCACGTGCGGGCAAGAACGCCTGCCCTGCCTGACCCTTGTACGACACTCAACAAACCCCAGACAGAAAGATCCTCGAAAATGACCAATAAATCACTCCTTCCATTGCCCGTCAGTTGGACCGTCGTTCCCATAATACTTTTGATTGCGAACACTCCGGGGTGTGGCTTGCGGACGGCCAATGATCAACCGGTGGGAGCACAAGAGCGGATGGAAGGGGAGTCGAGGGACAACGGACCAGGCAGTCCAAGTCCATCTAATGTTGAGACCGGGAATGCGACAGATGGCCGTTGGCATGAAGCGACCAACGCTTCCACCCCGGAATCAGAGCCGATCCGCCTGGCATCCAAAGTCTTGAAGCCTCTGACCGCTCCGAGACTTGCCACCATCGGAGCCGGCGAGATACCAGACGTGGCTGAACTTCCAGCCCGGGTTGCATCGGACAGTCAACGGATCGACGGGAAATGGTTTGGAATCTACTACTCGTATCCACGGTTCTATGCCGTCGAATTGGAGCTAAAACAATCGACCAAGAAGTATCGGGATGAGCCGCATTGCGCAGAGATGGTTCCCCGGTTGCGTCATCGGCCATCCAGTCGGGATTCCGAGTGGATTGACCAACTCTACTCCCCGGCAGCATTCAAAGTTCACGCAACTGCACGGTTCCATAAGCTTCGCAATCCGGAGGACCAGCCGCGGTATGCCCAAAAGGAAGACCTTGTTGAATTCGCTGTCGGCGAGCTGGAAGGTTGGATCGATCCGTTATTGAACACATTCTCCATTCGGGGAGTAAAGTGGACGACCGTCGAGCAGCCGTTTTCATCGCAGTTGCGCGTAACGTTCACCGGAGTCAAATCTGACTCCCTCGAACAGCTTGGCGGCTGGTTCTTGAACGACCAGTTTTTCGTCGCTACCAAAGACAGGGAGGTCGCACGGAAGATGACCGACTGGGCGATCGAAGCCCAGCGGTTTCATCCTCCAGTTTCAAAGCCCGACACTGCAGGGCGGGGAAATGCAAATGGAAACCCAGCCCGCACTGGCAGGCTGCGAGGCCGTCGCGACTCAAACGCTGGCGACGAGGACGGCTCTGAGGATGAAGCAGAAACACTCGAGAAGGGACTCGCTTGGCTCGACCTGTTCACAACGCGGATTGCACCGGAACTTTCGTCCCGGCGTACGATGGGAATGCACTATGACAAGGCAATGAGCCTGTACATGTCCGGCAACTTCAATCGTCATTTCGGTAAGCCGATCGAAGATTTGACATGGGAAGATCGGGGGAAATGGCAAAGGATTCTGCAAAAGGCTTCCCAGGGAGGGTATGGTTCGGAGGCTCGGCGGCGGGCAAAGAACTTTACGCTGTTGAACATGTTCTCGACAGGATCGCCCGGCTGGGCAGAAACGGTTGCGGCCGTCTGGATGAACCGGGTTTTGCGGAACTGGATCGCGGAACGGATCGATAGGTTCGAAAAAACCAAAAGCTACGAAGAGATGTTCGACGACGTTCTGATCTTCAAGGCCATCTGCGATGCCCTGTTGTCCAATGCCTTCATCGACGAGCGAAAAGCTTTCGTGGACCGGTTTTCCGCGATTGAGCGTCGGGTCGCCACGGCGACTCTGGCAGCCATGGCCGCGGCACCTGATGAAAACGACCGATTTGAAAACTGGCGACTAAAACAACTGTACACAGCAGTCGGACCAGAGGAAGCGGCCACCGCTGAACGGACTTTTTCCGCTAGAGTGATGGCGCAACAGATCGCACTCCTGCAGGAGGAGGTCGACCGGATCGCCTCGATACCTGACGATGAAAACGCGCTCCGGAAGACAGCCGGATGGAAACAACGAATCGAGAAACGGTTTTCGGATCTGAGACAAAGCAAAGCATGGCAACAGATCGCATCCTGGATGGAAAAGCGCCGTTCGCGCCTGCTCACCGAATTCCATTCGAATGTCACGGAACAGTTGGCTGCCGCTGAATCTCTCGAAGAGGTCCGGGAAATCGCTGGCTGGAGTCTGACTGACGAAAAGGAACGCAACTCCAAACCGGGTACGGTCATAGCCGAGGCGATTTCTACACACCTCAGTCGGACGTATCGGCTCGGGCGGCTCGCATACTATTCCAAGCAGGAACAGGATCTCATGTCTGCAGACGCGTTGACGATCAATGTGCCACCGCGAGATCGGATTCCGGTCCCAACTGCCGACTCGATCCGCATGGCCTTCCTCAGGGAGATGGCAAAACTACCGGGATGCAAACGTATCACTCCGGAAACGGTCAGCTACGGGTGGCCCGGTTTCCGCAACTTGGCCACGTTTCGAGTGCAGGTCAGGAAAGTAAGACTCATGGAGACTCCGGACATGATCACGGAAGGGCGCTATGCCGGGGCTTTTCGTTGTAAGTATCAAACCGAAATGTCCATATCGAGAGAGAGTGGTTCGATTCACGATCTGCTGAAAGGTACGCCCCAAGGGGAGTTGTTGCGAAAAGTCGATGCGCTTACGGAAGCGGAAGCAAGAGCGAGCACCATCATGAATGCATTCGAATTGACCTCCCAGGGCTGGCGATCACCCACACTTCGGAAGCGGGGTATCCAGTCGATCTTCCATTTCCGCTGAATCCAATGACAAACGTTCCTCGAAAAGTCATGTTGAACGATTCCTGGCGACAGACGCCGCAAGGCCATCACACGAAAACGAAAGTGAGACACAAGCAATGAACCGAAGGCCCATGGTTTGCCGACGATTGATGGCTTGCCTGTGGCGAGAGGAGACCTTGCAGGTTCCTGGAGCTGATCCAACTAGGAATCCAACCGGATTTCTTCCAGTCGTGTGGTCCGCGTTTTGTCTACTACCATTTTCCGAAGGAAGTTTTCTTGAAATACTGCGCAGGAAAGGCTCCAATAGGTGCCACAATAGGTGCCACAATAGGTGCCATCACAATAGGTGCCATGCCACTTCTTGCGGCAAGATGGGAAGGCAAGGCAATTCTCCTTCATCGCATGACGATGGGCAATGCGAGGTTTTTGTCGGTGTTCACCGATCTCTTGCCAGATTTTTGAGGGATGGTCGTGCTGAAAGTTGA
>JAJSAJ010001042.1 GCA_024274855.1 Planctomycetota bacterium
ACGACCGGAGCCACCGGGTTGGCTTTGTTGGCACTGCTTGGAGCGGGCCAGACGCACTTGGAGGGTGAGTATCGAGACGAAGTGCAGCGAGGGCTCTACTATTTGAAGAGCCGGATGATAAGGACGTCACACGGTGGCGATCTGCAAGAAGGCTCGATGTACGGGCATGGCATCGCGACTATTGCGTTGTGCGAGGCCTACGGAATGACGCAAGACGATACGTTGCGCGAGCCCGCTCAGAAAGCGGTCGATTTTATCTGCTTCGCGCAGCATTCGAAAGGAGGCTGGCGCTATGTGCCTCGGTCGCCCGGTGATACGACCGTGTACGGATGGCAAATGATGGCACTCAAGAGCGCATCGCTGGCCGGGCTTAGGGTCCCTTCGCCGGTGATCAGCCTGGCCGAGCGTTACTTGGACAGTGTCCAGGAGGATGATGGGGCTTACTACGGCTATATGACTCCGGACAAAGTGCCCGTACCGACCGCCGTCGGACTGTTGATCCGCATGTACTTGGGCTGGGACCAGCAAGACCCGCGGCTGGAACGAGGCGTTGCCTATCTGGCGAAGAAAGGTCCCTCCCGAACGAATATGTATTTCAACTACTACGCGACACAGGTTCTTTATCACCATGCCGGTTCCAGTTGGCCGAAATGGAATGTCACGATGCGCGAGCATCTGGTCCGAACTCAGAGGCAACAAGGGCATGAGCGTGGTAGTTGGTATTTTCCCGATCCGCATGCCGCCCGAGGCGGGCGTTTGTACACGACGGCCATCTGTGTCATGATCCTCGAGGTCTACTACCGGTATATGCCCCTTTATGCCGAGCACGTTACCGATACGGACCTCTGACGGCCCCGGTTGTGACACGAGTCCCGAAGATTGCTGAGTTTTCTTGGCAATGTTCCAGACTCTATTTCAGAACCCGGAGAAGCAGCGTGTAACCGTTCACGGCGAGAGTGTGTGGAGGGACAGTTGGCATTTTTCATTTTTGTAACTGTTTAGCCGTCTGCAGTTGGATTTGTATTTCGCTGCTGTTTTTTCGGCGGATCGACCCCAACGGCCTTGTGCCGTTGGTGAGCGAGTCTATTGAGCTAAGGCCCGCATGTCATGCCCGCAGCCGCTCCCTTCCCGCCGCCAAAGGCGGCGGGAAGGGAGCGGAAAGAGGGGGTTCATCACATGCTTTTTAGCTCGAGAGACTTGTTCACCCATGGGACAAGCCCATGGGGGTCCTTCGACCAACTCGCGTTCTCCATTTGGCTAAAGTGTTACTCATTTTTCATTTTTCAGTGGAGAGAGTATGACCCCGCAGCGCTGCCTCTCTCGATGATAAATGACTAATGTCAAATGACTAATGATACATCGGTGAACGCTCCGGTGCTAACGCGATGGCAGACGAAAACCCCGTGAGCGACTACAGCAGCGGTTCCGGGTGGGCGAAGCTTCCGCTGAGCCTATTGTTTGTTAGGCTCAACGGCTCGGTTGGAGTCTCGCCCTTCCGTTTTGGGACAACCCCCAGTGACCAACGGGAGCGGGGTGTAGGGTACCGAGCGGTAGCTCGGAGTTGCCTGGCGGCTCGGCCGCCACCCCAGTGGGCAAATCTCCTTCCTTTTGAACGTGCAACGCTCAGTTCATGGGTTTTCCAATGGACGTGATTCCCGTCATTGATTTGAAACATGGGCAGGTCGTGCATGCCGTTGCCGGGCAGCGTGATCGGTATGTGCCGATTCGCAGCGTTCTGTCAAGCACGGCGCGTGCCGGGGCGATTGCCCAATCTCTTTATCAGCAGCTTGGATTCCGTCGCGTTTACGTGGCCGATTTGGATGCGATTGTGGGCCGGCCTATTGACTGGACATCTCTCGAGCAGATCTGTTCGGCTGGATTGCGGATACTGCTTGACGCGGGAGTGGTTGACGAGCGTCGTGCTCGGATGCTGGGCCACTGGGCGGCGCGCCGCGGTTGTTTCGATGGGATTGTTGTTGGACTCGAGGGGTTGGTGGATATTTGCCAGTTGGAACCGTTGGTCGAAGCGGTCGGTCGGGAGCGGGCGGTGTTCAGTCTGGACTTGAGGCGGGGGCGACCAATTGCACAAAGTCCGGCGCTGACCGATATGCAACCCGAGCAACTTGCGAGCCGAGCGTTCGAAGCTGGGTTCCGACGGATCATTATCCTGGATCTCGCGGCGGTTGGCACTGGCCAAGGGCCCGTCACGTCGGCGCTTTGCCGGTGTCTGCGGGCACAGTGCG
>JAJSAJ010001043.1 GCA_024274855.1 Planctomycetota bacterium
GAAATGTCCTTCGACATGGAATACGAACGATCAAGTTGCCTGGGCGATGGGGCGGCGGCCAACAAACACTGCTCACCCGGTTCCAGAATAGAAAACGGAAATCATTCCACACAATACCGATCGATCTTACCAAACGCTACAATAACTGCCGATGGGTTGCGATACAGGGCGCCAGGGCCGCCAACCAGCCACAAGCTATCCATCGGTCTGCATTGGCCCGCTCCCCTTGGTTGCTGGGCCTTGGGAAACAGTTGACATCGAGTCCCAGGCTCTGCCTCAGAACCCTGAGAAACAGTGTTTTCGGGATGGTGAAGCGCGTCCGGGAGGGCGAAGCTCCTGCTGAGCCTCTTGTTTTGTTGGCGAGAACGGCTCGGCAGGAGCCTCGCCCTCCCGTCTTGAAGCGAAGCCTAATAGTGCACAGGTCGGCGGATTCGCCAAACGGATGATCCTTCAAATCTGTTGGAACGACATCATGAAAGAACACACCGTGTTGATCACCGGGGCGGGTAGCGGGATCGGAAAAGGGCTGGCGGAACTGGCGGCCCGTAGCGGCTGGCACGTGCTCGTAACAGATCTCGACCGACAGACCGCCGACGCAACGGCACAGACCATCGCAGCCCGAGGAGACCGGGTTGAGGCGTTTGAGCTGAATGTGACCAGTTCGGACAGCATTCGACAAGTCATGGAGGCACTGGCCGGCCGACGCGTGGACGTACTGGTCAACAACGCCGGACTCCAGTACGTCGCAAAACTCGAAGACTTTCCGCAAGACCGATGGGACCTGATTGTGCAAGTTATTCTCAACGGGACATGCCAAATGACCCGCGCGGTTCTGCCCGGCATGAAGCGTCACGGGTTTGGACGCATCGTGAACATCGGCTCGATCCACTCGCTGGTCGCCTCGCCGTTCAAGAGTGCCTACGTAGCGGCCAAGCACGGACTGCTCGGTTTCTCAAGAGTCATCGCCCTGGAAACGGCGCCGACGGACATCACCATCAACACGATATGCCCCTCCTACGTGCGAACGCCCCTGGTCGAAAAACAGATCGCCAACCAGGCGAAAGAGCACGGCATCAGCAACGATGAAGTGATCCGGGAGATCATGCTCAAACCCATGCCCAAAGGGGTCTTTATCTCCATGGAAGAGCTGTTCGGGATCGTCGCGTTCCTGGTCAGCGATGTGGCGCGCAACATCACCGGCCAAGCCATCGCGGTCGACGGCGGCTGGACTATCCAATAGGAACCTATGCACATGAATACGACGCATGGGAAGATCGGTGTTGTCGGGACCGGGCTGATCGGAACGGGCTGGATGAAACGTAAAGACAAGGAACATTTTTCCATGAACAACTTTCGATTCCTCTCCGCATCCGTCCTCACCGTTCTTGTCGCCCTCTTCGCGTCTACCGCGTATTCTTCCGACATTACATCCACAGCCCCACGGCAAACGTCCGCTCACGAACGTGCCGGTCTGTTCGCAAACAAACGGGTCATGGTGCTCGGGGACAGCATCACGCAAGGTGGAGGCTATGTCACGTTCATCGAGTACCTGCTTGAGAAACAGTATCCGGCACTTAACTTCGACATTATCAGTGTCGGCCTGAGCAGCGAAACCACCTCGGGGCTGTCCGAAAAAGGACACGCTGGAGGCAGGTTCCCGCGACCCTGTCTTCACGAGCGTCTTGGCCGCGCGCTCGATGCCGTGAAACCCAAACTGGTCGTCGCCTGCTACGGTATGAACGATGGCATCTACCTGCCGTACAGCAAGGACCGAATGCAAGCCTTCCGCAACGGCATCACGCGGATGGTAGAACGGTGCGTGCGTGCTGCCAGATCGTCACGAAGTCGGCGGTGGCGATCGGTCCGCTCAGAGACAACTTCGACGTGCTCTACAAGGCCCTGCGAGAATGGTGCAGCGGAGAAGCCGCCTTGTCCAAATATATCCTATAACTGGCCTTATAGGTCATTGCAGTACTGAGCCGCCAGGTTCTAAGATGGCGTGGGCACCGCATCTTGAGGACGTCCCCTACGCGTCACGCACCGTGCCGAGTTGTCCGTGAAGAGGGGGTCTGGCCCCTTTATTCGCGGTCACAATCTAACCCACAAATTACACACAAGGCCGCGAAAAAACTCGCCAGACCCCGCGCATTCAACGTTTTCTCTCAGACAGCTAAAGTGTTACCTTATCCCGAATTATTCACGAGCGATCTGCTGCGGATCCGTAAGTCGGTCATCTGCATCGTCAAAGAACCCGCCGTCTTTGCTCACGTATAACCAATATGCTGCGCAGACGACGAGTCCTTTTCCTTGCATCTGCCTCGACTTACGACCCCTCGCTACGAACTTCATGAATAATCTGGGCTTATTTGTTGGGTCTTCCGGGAAACTAGTGGGTAGATTCATCAATGGTGGCAACTCGGCGGCGGCACGAGGAACCTCCGCTCGGGCTCGACGAAAGGGGCCGCCCCTACCACCATCACCTTCGCATCGCCCCCTGAAACGCTGGGCGA
>JAJSAJ010001044.1 GCA_024274855.1 Planctomycetota bacterium
CGACACCGTCCGACGCGTTGCCCAGCACACAATCGGTGACAGAAGGCTGTCATTTCAGTCTTTTTCCCCTCCGCACGTACGAACCGCCAGCCTGGTGGGCTGGCGGTCGATTCTGTTAACCGGCCGGTCCATGCTGCTGCCTTCCCAGGTCTTCCGTGGCCGAGGTGTCTAGGTCGTGTCACAATGACACCTAATCCAGACCCATCTGCCGATTCCCGATCGGCGGCGGACTTCGGCCACCACGTCGCGGATTCGGTCGCCAGCGTCATGTCGTATCCGTAGCCTTACCGAATGATACTGCACCGGGATCTCTACACCGAAGGTGTTAGTTCTCATAGCCCAGGGTTGGCCGCGATAGCGGCCTACCCTGGGTGACGCGTTCCCATACGCCCCATCTACCCCAACGGGGGCTGCCAGGAACCCCAGGGACATTTCGCGCTCCAGCCACCCCCTTGAGGTAGGACTGGAGTTTGGGGGCACCGCAACCCAGGGTAGGATGCCTCCGGAAGCCCTCCGGCATCCAACCCAGGGCTATGTGGACTAACTCCGTTGGCGTAGAGACTCGACGAACAGGGGTTACCGGACCGTGCGGGCGTTTGTTTGCGCACTTGCATCAAGTCCGTGTTGCGTTCGTGGTTTTATGTCCCCACAGTACACCTAACACCGCGATCGTCCCCCACCACACCGTCTTCAGAAGCCGCCTGCTTTAGCAGGTGGAGTCGTCACACAGTCCACCTAACGCCGGACGAGCCGAACGCATTAGGAAGTGGGTGAACAAGTTCTTACCGTTTTACGCGGAACGTGATCGCTAGGGGCTTACTACCGAAGCGTCTGACACGGTCATGACACTCACTGCCAGGTCCTTGTCGGACCGGGCAGTCCGGTGCGCGTCCGCTGCGCGCCCTCAATTACCGAGCCGCCCGCTGTCGAGCGCTCGTCTCTTGCTACCCTGGTTACCTTAAAGGAGCTGATAATGCACACGTACCCTATTAAACCGATCCCTGGCGACCCGACGGATCCGGCAGACCTGACGGCCCTTCTGCACCGCTACCTGATCTGGATGGAGACGCATCACTACGCAAAGGCGACGGCACTTACACATTCTCACTTGCCACGCAACTGCTGGTGTGCCGGCGATCGCCGTGAACGTTGTGGATGATGGACGGCTCTCGACGGCGATCTTGTCACACCCTACGACTACTACTCGAGCGAGTGTCCAGTCCCTGGTTTCAGAGTGTCTGCTGTGGCGAGCGATGAGGACAACTCGTCTGACAGAACTCCTCGGCGGCCCACCAGCGATCAAGGAACACACTCGTATCTTCCGCGATCGTTTCTCTTAACGTGTGCCAATCCTCCAGTGGCAACCAGTCAGCACGGTTGGTACTGCCCTGGTCCAAAGCAAATCGACCAGACACGTCTGGAGCGACCTCGAAGAATAGCGTTACATCACCGTTTCCGTCATCGCGCCGGCTCCGGGGCATGCTCCCGACAAAGGTCAAGTCACCAGGTAACAGCGATGGCCCTGACATGTCTTCGATTGCCTTTATCAACGCCAAATCGCTACGACAGTTCGGCGGAAGTGCGTCGACACCAGGAAGGTCTCGCAAGTCCCCCTGCTGACCGCCCAACTTGATCGTGAGGACATTGTGTCTTTGGGAATCGAGAATGAGTACCCGGACGGCCAGGGCACGTGCAACTTCCGAATCGTCTGCCAAGGTATTCGTCTGCTCCTCCTCACGGGCTCGACATTCGGAAGGCATTTTGTCTCGCGTCGAACGTCCCTCGAAAGGATTGAGCTCCAGCAGAGCGAAACCGGCTCGATCAAGCAGTTCCGGGATGGCAGCCACGGCATCGATATCCTTCCTTTGCTCCATCGGACTCAACGCATCCCAAGGTACCAGCAAGTTGTGGAGCCGGGCCCGATTCACTCGCGTCCGCGCATACCGCCATCCCTGGTTCAGCTTCTCCGCAATCCACCGGGCATGCTCTTCCCTAGCCAGACAAAACACCTGCTCTGGAGTAAATCCCTTCACAACCGCACAACCACACGAGGGAACACGTTTTTTGTCGACGACTTGATATCCCAAGGCAATCACCCGTTTCGGGATCTCGGCAACCTGTTGCACATTGGAATCCCAATAGTCCTGGACGTCGCCCACTTCAGTCTTTCGCCGGGAGCAGAACTTGTACAGTTCCGTCTCACTGGCTCCGCTGACCTGTTGATCGTAGTATTGCCCAATCGCATAGTACCACTGAGCTCCACGAGCCATCGTATCCCAGATGCGCTCGGCGTCATCCACTTCGTCCGGACACAATATTGCGTAGATCTTCATAAGCGCGAGAAACTCATCCGCATCCACATGCAGGTCAAGCTGTGCTTTTGAAGGTAATGCTGCCGGTTCCAAGCCATGAACCACGGACAAACGCGACATGTCGATGATGGCCGTTAGCGAGCGCATGCCGTGGTGGAAGCCGCGAACGCGGAGCAGCGCTTTCAGCACGAAGGGGTCGATCGCTACTTTTCCTCCACAGCTACGGCGTAGGTGTTGACACGGATCGACCCCCAGTTTCTTCTGCCGTTGGATGAGCCGTTCGTAAAGCAAGACGGCGCGGCGAATCATCGCTCCGAAGTCAAACGGATACTGGTAGTCAGGCCCAACAACATTGACATACCCTCGGAGTCGACTGAGAAAATCGGGGCCTTTTGCAGCCGAAAAATCACCCGTGCCTCGATCGTTGGGATTTGAAAACTCTGCAAAGCTGTGCCGCGTTCCCCCGGCAAAGACTAATATGGATTTGCCGATGGGATGTACGTCTCCACCGTCCCGAAACTTCCCATCCTGCATAGGCGCCAGGAAGTGTTTCAACCAAGCAAGAGGCCTGCCATCGAGCGTGGAATCGAACTCGTCAAAGAAGACCAATGGGACCCCTTTGCGAGTGGCATCATTCGCCAGGTGAAATGCTCGGGTAAGCTCGTTCACGTCCGTGAACTCGGAAAGATTGAAGGTTAGGATATTCGGATTCTTTCCGAACACGGATTTGGCCACATGTTTCACACCGAACGACTTGCCACATCCGGGCTGCCCAAACACCGCGATACAGAGTGGCGCGTTGGGATTCGGCTCCTCCAGGTACTCGCGCATCAACCCACGAATCGCTCGGTACCCTTCCGCTTCGAAACGGTCCGCCACGGCGAGCCCACCAAATCGTGCGATGGGGATCCCAAACTGCTCTGGCTTCGCCCCGTGCGTCACGATTCGCTCGGCAATGGCGCCGATGTCCGTCGACTTGAGCTCACCAAGGATTCGCCATCCGGATGGAATCGTCGGGCCCAGGAGCTTGGGATCACGCGTTCCGTGGGCCGCGGCGGGAGGTCGAACCTGCACCAGGAAAAAACGCCAATCATGCGTATTGTCCCCTGAAATGCCCGGCTCATTCGGGAGCAACTCCTCCGGAGCTCGCGGAGCCCTGTTGACAGGACCATAGCCTTCGACAAGAAGTCGCCTGGCGCGAACAAGACCATCCTGACAACCCTCTTGAATCGCCTTTCGTAACAAGCTTCTATCCTGTCGAGTATGCTTCTGAAGATGGTCGTAAACCGCGCCACAAACAGCCGCCGTGAATGCCGACGAGTAGCCAACCATTCGCCCCCTGACCGCGGTGTCCATGTCTCCCTCGATCCGAACAGGATCATAGATCAACGTAAAACCCTCTTCGGGATTCTCTGCCTGGCCGCGAATGTTCTCCACATCGCAAATCAGCGCACCTTCCAGATCCGCTCGCGCCACGATGTAGTCGGCACACATCAGCGAGTCAAACCGGGAGTCCGCCAATAAATTGCCGGTAATATCCACCGCGGTGCGTTCCCAAGACAACCCTCGACTGACATCAAGCCCTTCGGCGCGGAGGTCCCTTATGTCCACGATGATGATCAGCAATCCTCGATTAGAGGACGATTCGCTGGTTTTCACGAGAGTTGACAGGCACGAGAGATAGTGGGCCGTTCGGATTGGGCGGCTTAGTTTCAGAATCAGGTTGCCACCCGCGGCCAAGAAATCGGCTATACGCGTGCCAAGCTCCTCGTGATGCCTGAACCCATTTCCAGCATCATCCATGACCACAATGTCTTGCTCGCTCGCAAACCCAGGAAATTTATCCCCAATGGAAGGAATCGACGCCGTCGTTGGAACATCATACCCACCGTACTGAGACACGCGCCAGATTGCAGTGGCCGACGTGGGCTCACTAAAGCCATCAAGGGTAACATGCGATGAAATACGATCCTTCAACGGCAATGTACTACCATCCACGACGGATTCAGGCGGCACATATCGCCTGATAAACTCGGCCGTCAACGCAGCGCCACCAGGCCATTCCAGCGTGCCGTGCGCAGGGTAGAATTGGCAATTTAATGCGACTGCCTCACTGTCGCTTTCACCGACAAACGGAAATGCGACATCGTCTGGGAACTTTCTCAGCGGCCCGTTTGGGCCTGCCACGGCTCCCTCTTGGCATGTTTTGACGGGGAAGCTAACCCGGTCACGGGTGACGTCGCCAACGACACATACTCGGCCACCGTTCATAGACATTCTACCTCCCCCTTGCCGCGCCAGAGCATTCTCGGAAACACGAACGGAAGATAACGGCGAAACGACGATTCAATTAAGAGACAACCCAGCTAAACCCCAACATTGCGGAAAACCCCATGTGCGATGGACTTGTAGCCCGTCGAGAATAAGACTTTCCGAGTTGGTGCGTCCGAGTTGGTGCG